>CAXMLS010000001.1:0-3176 GCA_964194235.1 uncultured bacterium
GGACATATACGCCGCCATCGGATTCATAAAATCGCCAGTACGAATACAAGCGCCACAAAAATCCATGATCATCACCGGGCGCATTAACATGCTCTTGCCGCAAACCGGCATTCTCTACCTCCGCAATACGGGTGCTGTACGAGCGCGACGTTGCGCGGCCGCCCTCCAGAGGTTGGTATTGAATGTCGTATTCCGTATCCAACACCACGGTGAGCACATGCGTTTGTTTCAATCGCAGAAAAACTCGAAAATGGTCTCCTTCCCGGGCCAGAAGCTTCGCTTTAATCACCTGAGGGCGGTAGTATTCCGTGTCGCGATCGTAATCCTGAAGAGCCGCGAGCGTTTGTGCGATCGACACGCCCGGGATGAAAACAGTTCCTATCCAATCGTGGATCAACCCATCGGGTATATCCGCACAATGTGGCGATCCGCATCCTGCAAAGCGTTGCACTACTGTCTCTCCTCGCTGCAACGCCGCGTAGCTTGCGGCACGCTCTGCCGGCGGCAAAGTGTCGATCCACAGAAATGTTTTCTTGCCGTCTAATTCCTGATTTGCGAGGACTTCACTGGCTTTCACGTAGCCGTCAAATGCCTTGACCGTGCTCGCCTCCAACGATTCAGCGCAAGATCGCGATGCTCCCAGGCCCACGGTCAGCAGGACCAAGCAGATAGCGCGCCCACAGTTCCAATTTTCAACCATCGTCATGAGCTGAATATGCGCGAATCCGCTTTCCGTGCGCAATGCAGTGGAGGTAATTCCGGCATCATGCAATTATCAATCGCTAATCGCCTGAAACTTAGCCTTTTAGGGACCTTTCTCCCATAGAATGAGTCCGGTCCCGGAGACAAAGATGTGACGGAATCCAAGCCCCCGCGCAAACTTTTTCGTTTCGGCCTGTTTGAACTGGACACGGACACCGGCGATCTGCGCCTGGAAGGCAACTCTTGCCCGCGCATTCGCGATCAGGCGTTCCGCATCCTGGTCATGCTGATGGAAACCCCCGGCGCTCTGGTCACACGCGAAGAACTTCGCGAACGCGTCTGGTCTGCGGACACTTTCGTCGACTTCGACCATGGCTTGAATACCGCGATCAACCAGCTTAGAAATGTCTTGGGCGATTCCGCCGCGAGCCCTAGATTCATCCAGACCCTGCCACGCCGCGGATATCGTTTTATAGCGCCGGTCGAAGTTATCCCCGATCAGCGAGCAAGTTTTCTCATCGACGAGAACACGCAAAGTCAAGTCGCGGCCCCTCCCGCGCTCCTCAGTGATCGTGAGCTAGCCGCCTCGCAGAAGACTCCATCGTCGCTACTCAGCGATTCGCGCGACCTCCCATCGGTTCCTAACGGTATCGTTCGCACTCTTTTTTCAATGATCCAGGTAATGTATTTGATTTTCTATGTCGTTTCTATGGCTCGATTATCAAAGGTAGAAGAAATTTTTGCGGCATTTGCAGATCTTAAAATAATACTTTTCGTGGTTTTAATCGTGACCGCAGCGATTGGAATTCCCATTCGTCTTTATTTGTTGTCCGCCGCCGCCTTCAATTATCGAGGTCTAAGTAATAAATTTCAAAAACTTTTTCTCTTCATACTTCTTCTAGACGAGCTGTGGGCCTTGGCCCCATTTTTACTCCTGCAGCAAATCGGCACAGGTCTGGCAATCGCCTTCACCGCCGCTCTCGTGTATGTCCCGTTTTCGCAACGGTCGCTATTGTTAATGGATTCGACGGTATTGGACGGGCATCCGAAGGTAAAATAAAAAATTGCTCACACCTCTCTCAGTCCGCACGACTCAATGCGTTGGAACGCCGCGATAGCCAGGTAACGTCACAAGGTTTCATCCTGAAGTTTCCCGCGCCGTGAAGAGGCTGCCCGCAGAAAATCGTGACTGAAGTCCGTTTAGGGAACCAGTGTCAATGTGGAACGGTAACCCTGCCTGGCCCCAACTGACGACCCTCTCTTTACAGCACCTTACGACCTCTCGAGTGGCGCCACAATTGCCCCTCACTCCAGGGAGCGCACACTCCTCCGCCCAAGTTCTTTCGGTCACACGCATCTGTGAAAAAAACGACGCAAGGAATTGCCAGTGGAAATGAACAGTTGGGTGCGGCTTCCTCCGACTCCGCGTGGATTAATTTTCGCCGCGCCGAACGCCGCGAGTGGTGGCTGTGGCTCGCCGCCATCATCGTTACGCTGCTACTAACCCTCGGTGTGGTCTCCTTCATCGTCCCGCAGCTTGCCGAGCGGCAAGACGACGTGTCGTGGCTGTACTTCCCGCAAGCGGTCCGCGGCCTGGTGGCCGTGGTTCTGCTCTTCGACATCTACACCATCTACCAGCAGTGGCAAATTCATCGCATTCGCCGCCAACTTTTTCAACGCGAAGAACTCTTTCGCCTCATCACCGACAACGCCTCCGACATGATTGCTGTGGTGGACATGGAGGGCCAGCGCATCTACAACAGCCTCTCCTATCAAACCAAGCTCGGATACTCTCCGGAAGAATTGCAGCAATCCTCCTCCCTGGAACAAATTCATCCCGAGGATCGCGATCGCGTAGTGCTTTCGGCCGAACAGGCGCGCGCCACTGGTATCGGCCAAACCCTCGAATATCGCATCCGCCACAAAAATGGCACCTGGCGAGTTTTGGAATCTACCGCCAGCGTTATAAATAATTCCAAAGGCGCGCCCGAAAAGTTTGTCATCGTCAATCGGGATATCACCGAGCGGAAGTTGGCCCTCGAAGCCTTGCGCCTGGCCGACGCTGGTTTTCGCTCGGTTGTGGAAGACGCTCCCTACGGCATCTATCGCGCGAACAGCGACGGCCAACTTCTGCGCACCAATCCGGCGTTGCAAAAGATGCTAGGCTACAAGACCGCTGACGACCTTCTGAAAGCTAACCTCGAACGCGAAATCTTCCGCTTCCCGGCGGAATTTCAAAGACTCACCGAGCTCTTGAATCGCGTTGAGGATTTCAAGGATGTCGAAGCGGAGTGGAAAAGAAAAGACGGCACGCCCATCACCGTACTCTGCAGCGGCCGCCGCTTTGCACAGGCGGACGGCCAGCCGTCCTGCTTCGAAATGTTCGTCGAGGACATAACCGGCAAACGAATACTGGAGCGCCAGTTGCGCATGGCCGGCAAGATGAAGGCTGTCGGCCGTTTGTCCGGCGGCAT
>CAXMLS010000002.1:0-3429 GCA_964194235.1 uncultured bacterium
CTGGAAATTTCGCGCCGTCCACCGCCGCTGCCAGTGGCTGTGCGCCGCTTGGCGGAGTCTTCAGCACCAAAAGATTTTCTGCTGGGCGTATGTCCAGGAGAAATTCGCTCAATGCCCGCGCCAGCGGCGGCAGCGGAGACGACTCGTCGGGGAGCACCGACGACGTCTTGTAACCCTGTTGCGTTTTGATCAACCGCAGTTCTTGCAGATCGCGCGAAAGCGTTGCTTGCGTAACGCGCAGCCGCTGCGCCGCAAGCCGCCGCCGCAATTCTTCCTGGTTGACGATGGAGCCGTCGCTCACCAGCCGCAAAATTTGTCCGTGCCGGAATGTTTTTCCCGCGCTCACAAACGCCTCGATGGATTTATACAGCTCACCGTATTTTTATACATTCCACTGCCGCCACTGTCAATGATTTTATGCCTTGGTGTTCGTCAGCTGATGAAGGGATGCAATGGCGCAGAAGTACTGGTGTAGCATTCGCCGCACTGCCGTGACACACGCTGGATTTTAAGTCTAGAGAATGTTAACTATCATTTACCTTTGTGCCCACTATAACCACAGCGTGCGAGATCAAGGGATGCAAGACCGACGTGCCCCCCGGCCTGCGCGAGAATCATTTGTGTGTGCTGCATTTCACTCTTTCTCTGGAAAACAGTTGTGCGGGAATGCGCCGAGAGACCGCCATGGGCAACGCTCCGCAGGAACGCCAGGTTGAAATCATGAAATTCATTACCGAACATGGCGAGCGCCTCGCCCGCGTAGCCACCAGTGGCCTGCCGCTTACCGACGATCTGAAAGCTCGCATTCTCAGCACTTTCCTCACGCTCATGAACCTGCGGGAGAATCTCGACCGCGCGAATATGCGAAGCTCTTTCGGCCGCTCTGGTCACGTTCGCTAGCCCACTAACGCTCAAGAGCACTCGGAAAATCCCTTCCCGCCCCACGATTCCCAGCTTTGCTCGCACTTGACGCCCACGCCCCCACGCGAGACGATATTGTTGTTCCGGTAGCGCGTCTTTACCTTCCTTTACGGCCCGTTCTCTCGCTCTTGCGACTGATGGCCTTCGCGCCTCCGGCAGAGGTCACCATGACTTTCCGCACGTCATTCCGTTCCATCCTCCTAGTAATTCTGGGCGTGTTTTCTCTCGCACTTCATCCTGCACAGACCAGCGCGAGCAACGCCCGCATCATTCGGCTCAGCCTGGTCCAGGGAGATGTTCGCGTCCTCCGCGATTCCAAAGGTGACCCGCTGGCCAACGACAAAGCCAATTGGGAACGCGCCGAACTGAATCTTCCGATCCGTCAGCACTATGTCGTTGCCACCGACAATGGCCGCGCCGAAGTGGAATTCGAAAATGGCGCCATGGCTTTTCTAAACGAAAATTCCATTCTCGAATTCTTCGATCTCTCCCTCGTCGATGGCGCGCTCACGACTCGCCTCATCCTCCGGCAAGGCACTGGCTCGTTCTATGTAAATCCGGCCCGGGGGGACTATTTCAGCGTAACAGGCGGCGATTTCACCGCGGAGGCCACGAGCCGTTCGAATTTTCGCATGGATAATTTCGACGACGGCAGCACTGTCGCCGTGCACAAGGGCCGCGTCTCCGTCGTGCATAAAGACGACACTATCACTTTAGCTGCCGGCCAATCGCTGACCATGCGCGCAGGCGCAGACAGTCTCTCCGCCAATATCGGCCGTGTTCCGGAAAGTGACAATTTCGATCGTTGGGTTTCGGGACGCGAAGATAGCGTGGTCACCGCGACCAACGCCGCTCTGAAATATTCCAACTCTTCCACCTATACCTCCGGCTTCGGCGACCTATACACTTACGGTGGTTTCTATCCCGTCTCGGGTTTCGGCTACGGCTGGCGTCCCTATGGAGTCGGCCTCGGCTGGTCGCCCTTCGATTTCGGTAATTGGTTTCTCGATCCATTCCTTGGCTGGTCGTTCATCGGCAGTCAGCCATGGGGTTGGTTACCCTATCACTACGGCGGCTGGATCTTTGAACCCGGCATCGGCTGGCTCTGGGCTCCTAGCGGTTTTGGAGCCGGAATTCACACCGTTAAATTTCACCCGGTCACGGCTACTTTCGTGCGTGCTGGGAGTACCGTCGGAATCATTCCCAGTCATCCGCTCGACCACGGCAAAACTACCTTGAACTTGGCCCAGGGCGTCATGCCCCTGACCGGCCGCAGCACAACTGATGCTTCGCTAACCACCAGCACGAAGTGGAAGGTAGTGAAAGAACCACCGCGTGAATCGCTCACCTCCAAAACTAGCGTTGCCGCCGCGCCGGCCCGTGTGGCACGCACGGTGGATTCGTTCAATCGCGCCGCTGCTCCTGCTGCCGGCTCATCCATAGGTTACGACGCGAAAGAACATCGCTTCGTAAACATCGCCGTACCCGCCGCTTCGGCACCAACGGTTTCTGGCGCGGCTACCTCCAAAGATTCCGCAATTGTCGCTCGCGTTCCGGCAACACCCAGCGCTTCTCGCACTGCGTCGATGCCATCGGCCTCTTCGCGCACCACCGCTCCGCCGCCGGCGCCTCGTTCCTCCGCCAGCACTCCCGCAGAATTTCCGTCGGGTGCTTCCAGTTCCCGCGCAGCCACTACTCAAATGGGAACCACAACTCGTTCCCCAACTCCTGCGGCGACCTCCCGCGCTTCTTCAAGCACAGGTCGGCCCCACTAAATATTTTCGCCACCACGTATCAGGCTTGGACGACGGCCCCACTTTTGGGGGCCGTCCTTTTTTTTAAAGCGGCTCGGCTTCCATCCGCATTAGGAAAAAATCATTCCCGCATATCCCACCGCGGATTCGCGATCCCCGGATCGGTCCGATGACGTCGCATAGCGAATCAATTCCGCGCGTGTTGCTTTCAGCGCCTGCAACGCCGTGAGCATCGCCACCGCTGGACCGAGCCCACACATGGATATCTCTTCGTTTCTGCACGTGTCATACAGCGCTCGCGCATCCATCTGCAGCAGTTGCTCGATGGCCTTGCAATCTTTCCTTCGCGTCGTCGCATCATCCTCGTAGTGATTTAAATCCGAAGTCGTGAGCAGCAGCACTTCCTCCTTTTGCCTCGCGAGCACATTTCCAATCGCCTGCCCGACAAGCACCAGCGTCTCAAAATGCGCAGTGCCCAGCGCAATCGGCACTATCGTGCATCCCGGTTTCATAATCTGCAAAAACGGAAGTTGCACTTCGAGCGAATGTTCTTTGCTGTGCGCCACCGCATCCTCACGCAGAAGCGCGCACGCGGACAAGAGTTTCGCCGCCAATTTCTCATCCACCGGTACATCGCCCAGCGGCGTGCGCCACGCACCAGTCGATAGAATCGCCATCGGCGCACCCGGCGGCCGATGCCGGACGCCAAGAATCAGAATTTTCTTCGGTATATGTACTGTCTCTTATACACATC
>CAXMLS010000003.1:0-3190 GCA_964194235.1 uncultured bacterium
GACAAATGGAAAGGCCAGCCATTGTACCGCGCGATCGTCGAAAAATGCCGTGAGTTGGATATTGCCGGGGCCACCGTGTACCGAGGCGTGGAAGGATATGGCGCCAGCACATTAATTCACCGCGCGCATCTTCTTTCCATCTCGCCAGACGCTCCGATCACGGTCAGCGTCGTGGATTCCGAGGAGAAGATTCGAAAGCTCATTCCGGTTCTCGACACAATGGTCGATGAGGGCCTGATCGCCATGTCGGACGTCGAAGTCATCAAATACGTGCACCAGGACGGCGCGCGCTCGGAATAGGAGCAGCATGGATTCGGCCCAGGCAGCTGGAACGACGCATGCGAATGTTCGCGGGGGTTTGCAGGAGTACGCGTGCGCTTGCATGCTCCATTCGTGCGCCGACTTTCCGGCCAGGGAAATTTGCGATGACTTTGTACGCCGAGTGCTCCAGCCATTGGATCTATCTAGCAGCGGTTCCGTTTTGTTGCCACCTCCACCGATTGTACTGCTCACGCGAAATTCGTTTCACGGTGGCGGATTGTGGCAGGGGCACGTTGGCAAAAGGGATTGGTCATGAGCGCGCCGCGCGCGGTAGTCGCGGGCTGTGGCCCAGCAAAATGTTTCCTAGGGAGGCAAGCCGAATTGAACCGGTTGCGGGAAGCAATCTTACAACGGGAGAGCATACTGATTTGGGGAGCTTTTGACGCAGGCAAGACCTCCCTCGTCTCGAAAGTGATCTCGGAGATGCCGAATAAAATTGCGCGGCGATGTCTCTGCGTGCCGGGTCATGGAAGCTCGCAGGATATCCTTCGCGGCGCGGTACAAAAATTCGAGAACACCGACAATGCTGTACTCAATAAGAGATTTCGCGCCGAAGCGGGCTATGGCGAGTCATTTGCCCATTGGACGAAGCAGCAGACGAGCCTGCGCTTGCGAGGGCTTCTCTACAAAGCGGTGAGCGAAGGCGAGTACTGGCTCTTTTTTGAGGATGCGGCGCCGATGACGCAAATCCTCGCGAAGATTGTGAAGGAGGTGATGTGGATCCGGAAGACACCGGTGTACGTCGTCTCCTCGGGTTGGACCTACACGGAAGTGGGACATGCCGCGCGACTTTATTGGACGGACCGCTATCGGCTGCATGTCGGGGCACTGACGTTATCGGCCGCAAAGGAATTGCTGGAGTTGTGCATTCGGAGGTTTGCACTATCCCAGTTTGACCTCCAAGGGTTTCGGGAAGACATTTTGAAATTCAGCGGGATGCTTCCGGGCGCGATCATCAAGATGTGCGAGGCGGCAGCGGACAGCCACTACCACTTCGAAGGACGGATCAAGACAAAGCTGCTTCACGTCGACTATCTCGTTAACCATTGCCAGGGAACGTCCCCCCCTAAAAGGCAAACCTCGGGATGAACGCGCCTTCCGAGAAGGGGGTCGCGACGACGGGACGTGTGTCGCCTAGCGACGCATCCCATACTGCCGCTGTAGGTGACTGCGCTGCGAAACTTGCACGGCTGGCCGTGCTTGCCCGCGAATTCGGTTCGGAACGCGTTGCGGAGGAGGCTCTGGGGTTGGCAGAACGTTTGACAGAAGGCCGCTTCTACGTCGCGTGCATCGGGCAGTTCAAGCGCGGTAAGTCGACGCTACTGGGTGCTCTCGTGGACGACCGTGTTCTGCCGACCGGCGTGGTGCCCATCACGGCCGTGCCCACAATACTGCGCTACGGTCGTTCCCGAAGAGCGCGTGTCCGTTTTCAGGGCGGGACTTGGGCCGACATTGCTCCCGAAGATCTGACGCAGTACGTGTCAGAAGAGCATAACTCGGAAAACGCGAAAGGCGTTGCAGGAGTGGAAGTGTTCGTCCCAAGTCCGCTTTTGGCCGAGGGCATGTGCCTCGTGGATACACCGGGTCTCGGCTCGGTCTTCGCGGGAAATACCGCGACAACGCAGTTGTTTGTTCCGCATATTGACGCCGCAATCATCGTCCTCGGAGCGGACCCGCCGATTGCCGGCGAAGAGTTAGCTCTGGTCGAGACGGTCGGAAAGCAAGTGCGTGAATTCCTGGTGGTTCTAAACAAGGCGGATCGCATCTCGGAAGCGGACAGGCGAGTCGCGCAATCGTTCACCCGCAAGATTCTAGAGAAGCGTCTGGCACGAGCGATTGGTCCCATCTACGAGATCAGTGCCACGGAGTGTTTGGAGAAGCGTGGAACCGGGCGGGACTGGAGTGCGTTGTTGACCGCGTTACACAGCCTCGTGGACGAGTCCGGGCACAGGCTGGTGCGCAACGCGGGAGAACGGGGGCTGCACCGGCTCGCTGAGGAGTTTTTGAGCGTCACCTTCGAAGAGCGTGAGGCGCTCTTGCGTCCGATCGAAGAGTCCGAACGGCGCATCGCCTTGATGCGGCAGACGATCACAGAGGCCGAACGATCGCTTAGGGATTTGGGGCATCTCTTAACAGCCGAGCAGCATAGAATTTCTGATTTGTTTCTCGCGCACCGGAAGGAGTTTCTTAAGAAGGCTTTGCCGCAGGCGGACGCCGAAGCTCAGGAGCAATTCGGCAAGACCGTGCGGAGGTATGGCCCGAAATTCCGGCGAGATGCCATGCAGTTGGCGCAGACCGTTTCCGGCCGTCTGGTCCTTCCCTGGCTCGCAGCCGGGCAAGTGCGCGCCGAAAAGGAATATCGCAAGGTTGCTGAGCGCTTCGTGGGCCTCGGGAACGATTTTTTGAGAAAGCTTTCGGACTCGGGCGTGCCGGGGCTCGCGCGCATGCCGAACGCGCTCGATTCGGAAAAGGGCTTTCGTGTTCCGTCGCGATTTCATTTTGAGAAATTGATCCACGTGGCGCAGCCCGCGTCCCCGCTGCGATACGTGGCGGATGTCCTTCTGGGCATGGTCCGGGCATTTTCCGTGATCGAAAAGGACGCTCGCGCATTTCTGGCCTACTTATTGGAAATGAATAGCACGCGCGTCCAGTCGGATGTTGTGAACCGGGTGCAAGATAGCCGCGGACAACTGGAATTGGAAATCCGGAAGCTGCTGCACGAGGTGAGTCGGATTGCGGAACGCGCGCTGGATCATGCGGGGGAGGCGAAGGCGAAAGGCTCCGCAACGGTGGATGCCCAGCTGGCACGGTTGGACGCTGTGGAAGCACAGATTCATGTCCTGCTCGGGCGTATCTTCCTCTCCTAAAC
>CAXMLS010000004.1:0-2204 GCA_964194235.1 uncultured bacterium
CCAGCGGGAGTGAGAGAGAATTCACTCTGGAGGAACGCTGGTATGCCGATAAAGAAATACAAACCGGAGCAGATCCTAACGCTGCTGCGGCAGATTGAAGTGGAAATCGCGAACGGAAAGACCACCCCACAGCCTGCAAGGAAACCCAGATTACCGCGCAGACGTATTACCGCTGGCGGAAGGAATTCGGCGGCTTAGAACTCAGCAACTTGGGTCCAACTTGGGTCTAAATGCGAGTCTCTCAACGCTTTCTACCCCGCGACACTGCTCTTCCGGTATCACGTGCAAATAAATCTCACGCGTGATCTCCGGCGCTCGTCCATGAAGTTCGCGACTTACTGAAATTCAAGGCGAAGTCTGCCACCGCCTGATACCTTACGGAAACGGCTCGCAGTCGTCTCCGAACCAACCCCAAGGCTTTTCTGTCAATCGCTGCGAGCCGCCCCTTTCATCATCAACAGTAAAAGTCCGTTACTGTTTGTCGTACACTACCGTGTTATTTACCGCGTTTCCCTTGGCGTCCTTACCCTTGAACTTCGATGTCCGCGTCTTCCCATCGGCCGACACCGTCGATGTGACTGTCATCACCACCTTGCCGTCTTTCTTCGCTACCGACTGGATCGTGTGGGTGTTGATGCGCTTCAAGGCGATCGTGTCGCCGAAGGGCACTGTGGCTGGAGTGTCTGTGCTATCTAATTTTGCATTGTACTCGACGTGTATCGATTTTCCTTCCCCATCGGTTCCGTCTCCAACGACCTTGATACTGTTCTCCTCCTCGTCGATTTTCAGGGTCATATCCTTATTGGCTGGCCCAGGACTGAACTTCGACTTCGCGGGGTTCATCTTCCATGTTCCAGAATGTGGCTCATCTGCTCTGGTTGCAACGCTTGCAGCAAGCGCCATGACCAGTAATACCGTCGCTATGCCGGCATATTTCTTGATTCTCATTCTTATCTCTCCTTCTAGACGATCGAGGGACCGCCCTATGGGCACCCTTATCTGCCATATTCGCCACAATGTCTAGAATTTTCTTTCAGCCCCCGCTACCCAGGATGGAAAACTTAGAACCGCGAGTGTGGGTGTAGTCAAAGTTGGAGTGAACCCTTGAACTGACACACAAAAATTCCGAGAGCAACACGTCGTATTGCCGCCAACCGTGCCTTTGGCAACGGTGGTTTCGCTTCCTCGCGGATACGCCTGAAAAGGAAATATGAAGACTTGTAGAAGTTGTGGTTCATCAGTGCTTGCACTTATATTCGACATAGAGAAGAAACTTCTCTTCTGTCACGAGTGTGCTCCACGTTTCTGCCCGACTCTTGTGCGGTCACCTGTGTACACCGACAAAGATATCGCGCTGCTCAAGTCGATGGGTATCGACGCGGGCACTGGGCGCATCGAACAGTTTTTACGTGAACGACGTAATGAGTTGGAACTAAATTCAAATCGAGGATAAAACAAAAGTGGAGATCATAGAAGTTTTGAAGAATGAGAGAGCGAAACTGGCGGGGCAACTTTCAGCGATTGATCGTGCGATCAGTGCGCTCAACGGCAGCTTCGATACTGTGCGCGTACAAGCCCAGAGGACCGGGCGCAAGTTCACCATGTCGGCTTCCGCACGTCGCCGCATCGGTGCAGCGGTTCGCCTACGCTGGGCAAAGCGCCGGGCTGAGAAGAGTGCAACGCCGAGCGCGACGCCAAATCGCCGGACCATGTCGGCTGCTGGTCGTCGAGCGATTGCACAGGCCACAAAGAAACGCTGGGCTGCGTACCGGGCTGCTAAGAAAAAGGGATGAAGAAGAGCGAACTGCTACGCGCTCTACAAGCCGAGATTGCACTGCATTACTTGGACACCTTCATGCACGAGAACGAGCATGTCGTGCAATCCGGGTGTCCACAGTGCAAGAAGATGTTCGGGACCGTGCCGCAATTAATCCGGCATCTCACGGATGACGCGCTTCCGCCGTTGATCGATAAGCTGTCGACTGAAAAATCTGAATAATCGCGGTTGAACCCAGAAAGACGAACCAAAAACCACCTGATTGCATAACAATGTCGGCTCCTTCGACCCGAGTAAACTGTGGGTCTTCAACGACCATAGGCTCGGGAGAAAGGAGCCGGATATGATGTTACTAGGCGTAGATTACCACCCGAGCTTTCAGCAAATTGCATTTTTTATGGAAGAGACCGGTGAGTGTGGTGAACGG
>CAXMLS010000005.1:0-1787 GCA_964194235.1 uncultured bacterium
TTCGGCAATCGTCCCAATGGTATTTATGTGCCGCGTTTCCGAAATATAAAAACCAAGGAACCTTTCCTGCGGGGTTATGGATATCAGGGCGGTGCGTTCCGCGAAGGTTGGGGCCGCGGCATGACTGCGACGGGCTTTGGCGCGGATTTCAAAAAAGCGCTACGCAAACCGGGCGCCTGGCATTTTTCTTTTTACGGATTCGGGGAATGCCTGCCGAATCGCGACAATTACGTGGAAATCAACAAGGATCTGAACGACGCTTGGGGCATTCCCGCGTTAAAAATTCACTGCGCCTTCGGCGATAACGAGAAAGCGTTACTTCAGGACATGGCCATTCAGGCGGCGGAAATGCTCACCGCGGCGGGTGCCACGGAAATCCGTCCGTTCGTCGAAAATAACGCTCCCGGTCTGACCATCCACGAAATGGGCACCGCACGCATGGGCAAAGATCCGAAAACGTCGGTGCTGAACGAACACAATCAGGCGCACGATGCGAAAAATTTATTTGTCACCGACGGCGCGTGCATGACCTCGTCTTCTTGCGTCAATCCATCGTTGACGTATATGGCGCTCACCGCGCGAGCCTGCGATTTCGCCGTGTCGCAAATGAAAAAGAACGAACTCTAAGGAGAAAATTCCCGGATGTCTCAAGTCATTCGTTCTCCGAAAAGTTATGACGTGATTATTGTCGGCTCCGGCGCAGGCGGCGGCATGGCCGCAAAAATCCTTACCGAAGGCGGGCTGAACGTCGCCCTGCTGGAAGCCGGTCCGGATGTAAATCCCGAAAAAGATTTCAAGATGTTGATGTGGCCGTACGACCTGCCGCATCGCGGTGCCGGTGTCGGAGGACACGCCAGCGACAACTTTAGCGAATTCCTGGCGCCCAACGGTGCCTGGAACATCGATGGTGAGCCGTACACTTCCGCGACTGGCTCGAACTTCCAGTGGTTTCGCTCGCGCATCGTCGGCGGCCGCACCAATCACTGGGGCCGCATCGCATTGCGTTTCGCGCCCATCGATTTCACCTCCGGCACGCGCGATGGCCTCGGCGACGATTGGCCCATCACCTATCAGGACATCGCCCCCTATTACGACAAGGTCGAATCCTACATCGGCGTTTTCGGAACGAAGGAAAATGTTTCCAGCGCGCCGGACGGCATGTTCTTGCCGCCGCCGAAGCCGCGTTGCACCGAACTCCTGATCAAGAAGGCTTGCGACAAGCTCAATATTATTTGCATTCCCGCGCGTCTCGCGGTGTTGACGCGTTCCATCAATGGCCGCGCCCCGTGTCACTACTGCGGCCAGTGCGGACGCGGCTGCATTACCGGATCGAATTTCAGTTCCAGCCAGGTATTGCTGCCTCCTGCTATGAAAACCGGCCGCCTCACCATGATTACCGGAGCGATGGCCCGCGCGGTCGTGGTCGGCAAGGACGGCAGAGCCGAAGGAGTTTCCTATATCGATAAAGCCACGCGCACTGAAAAACGCGTGAACGCCCGGGCCGTGGTGCTCGCCGCCAGCGCTTGTGAATCGGCTCGCCTCCTGCTTAATTCGCGTTCCCCGGCGTTCCCCGATGGACTCGCCAATTCTTCTGGCACCGTCGGCAAGTACCTCACTGACTCCGTTGGCAGCGATGGCTGGGGCTATGTTCCGGCGCTCGAAAAAATGCCACCGCACAATCACGATGGTGTTGGCGGCATGCATATGTACATTCCGTGGTGGAAATTCGATCGCAAAAATGATTTTCCCCGGGGTTATCACATTGAGACTGTCTCTTATACACATCT
>CAXMLS010000006.1:0-3776 GCA_964194235.1 uncultured bacterium
ACCCTGAACTATAGAGGCTCAATGGTGAGCTTGTTCTACGCGCAATATGCTACCGGGGTCTTCAAATGCTGCGGCACCGTCTATTCTCCTCCAACGCGAAATTACGCATTCGATACCGATTTTTTGGATCTTTCTAAGTTACCTCCCGGAACTCCCAAATTTCGCGACGTGGTAAACGTTGGTTTTCAGCAGGTCTACTAATGGCGGTTTTTGTATGGAGTAAATCCCCATGATTCCATTTACTCCATCGAATCCCGGTAATCGGCGACGTAGCCAGCGCGTACTGCTGCAAGTGCGCGTACGCATCGGTGCCGTTGGTTCTCTAGGTAAAAACCTCTACGAGTCCACCGAAACGCTAACTGTCAATGCACACGGCGCGTTGATTTTGTTGGAAGCCCGCCTTATCATCGGCGACAAAGTGCAATTGCAGCACAACTTAACTCAGGAAGAACAAGAATGCGTAGTCATGTTCGTCGGACCCACGCGTGGCATCAAACAAGAAATTGGTCTGGAGTTCACTTCACCCCGGCAGGGCTTCTGGCGCGTCGCCTTCCCTCCAGACGATTGGACCTCAAAAGATACCGACGCGCGGGCTATTGCTAGTGGTCGCATCGCCAAATAGGCTCTATTACCGGCCAACTAACGCCTGATTAAGCCGCACAATTTACCGGCCACGTACGCTTGGTCGTCGAACTAAAACAATCTATCGAGGAAATAACCAGACTTCGCCTTCTAATAATCCGGGACATAGACTCGCTTATTTTGAAGGCCCGAACGTGGCGCTAGAATTTCTAATTTGACTACCGTTCCGAGATCCCTTACAGCATCGAGCTTGTCGATCTCGCGACCGGAAACCGAAGGCTCTGCAAGAAGCTCGCCCGACGGACCGTACAGGAGTGTCAATCCAGACGAGAGATTGCGCCAGCGACGACCTACGATCGTAGGCATTTAGGCCTACTTCCAGGTGTCCAGTCTGTGCGTGCCGGAGGGCAAACAATGACTGGCGCGTCAGCCCGCAACACCAGCGCCTATGGCAAGATAGACCAGCACCGGCGGCCCGTCTAAGTTCCATTGCGGAGGAGGAAATGCATCGCCTCGGGCGTTTAACGCATGACTATTTTAGATTCGAATTTAATAGCGCGCGATCCGTGGCGCCTTTCGGTAAAGCGTCAGAGTGATGGCGTAATCGGGATAATCCATATAATTAAATTGCCGCGGGTAGACGTCTCTACGCCATTGCATGTTGGTCAATCTCATAGCCAGCCATTTGGAAGCGTCGCGATGAGTAGAACAGCCACAAGGCGTCGACGCTTTAGAATGGGATCAGTGTCGCCGTCGCCGTACTTGACCGGCCGAAGCGCATTTGCCGCTTCCACCATCGCAATTGCCCGAACAGCACTGACTGCCCTTACACATCTCGCGCCGTTCGGCCTGCAGGAGGCGGCGTCCAGCACCGACAAACAAACCACGTCGAACCAACTGCCGGACCTAATGCGTTATGTGGAGTTTCACAAGTGGAACGTAGTCGAGACCTACATCGACGAAGACGTGAGCGGAAAGAAAATTTCCCGACCCGCGTTCGATCGTATGATGCTCGACGCGCACTTGAATAAGTTCGATGTGGTTCTGGTCGTGCGCCTTGACCGGCTCAGCCGTAGCGTAAAGCATCTCTTGAGCACGCTCGAAGTCCTCGACAAGCTCGGCATCGGTTTCGCGAGCGTCACGCAAAATATCGACACTACGACCGCAGCAGGTAAGCTGCTCTTCACCATTCTTGGAGCGATGGCTGAATTCGAAAGCACTTTGATATCGGAACGCACCAAGGCTGGTCTCGCTCGCGTTCGCAAAGACGGCTCGAAGTCTGGGCGACGCATCGGAAGGCCCACTCGCGATATCTGCGCGTTAAAACTTACGCAGATGCGTTCGCAAGGCATGTCCGCGCGTCGCATCGCACTCGAACTCAACGTGCCACTTACAACGCTGCACAGGAGACTCGCATGAACATATCAAGTCCGGACTAGTATCAGCCAATGATTGTGACCAAGAATGGAAAGGGAAAGCCTATGGCGAACGCCGATATAGTGTTAAAGAGAATGATTGCGCAAGGGGTACCGTTGACCGTCTCCAACTACATCACGATCTCGCCGGCGAGAAAAGTTCTTTGGACGAGCTGGAAGGCGAAGAATGGGGCGCGGTGAACGATTTAATAGAAGATGGCCTGCTCGTTGACACAGAATCCAATACCACCCTCGGCATCTTTCTCTTCTTCGGCGCAACTATGGCCTTCCTGGCCGGGATAACGCTCACCAGGCCCGGCACGATACCCGATCGCATGTCCGACCTGGTCAGCGCTCTCACCGGCGATGTGCTCAGGGGCGCCATCGGGTTCATAATCGCTGGAGCGTTACTAATCTATCTTTTGCAGCCGAAAATCGGGCTGCATTTTGTAGCGGCAAGGATGCCAGTGCGCCACAATAATTCTACTCGCCGCAAATATCGAGCGTCGCTCGCATGACCACTCCCGGCTCGGCCGTCGAATACCTTGTCTGGCTCTTGATCGCCGCCGCCGTCATCGCCATCGTGGCCAAGTGGCTGCGCATTCCCTACACCGTCGCACTGGTCTTCGGCGGCGTCATCCTGGGAGCCGTTCATCTTTCCATTCTGTCGCCGTTGCAGCCGGGAAACCGCCCGGATTGGCTGACTCCCGATGTAATTTTGATCTTGTTTCTTCCGGCGCTGGTCTTCGAAGGCAGCGTAAAACTCGATATCAGGCAACTCCTCAAGAATACTTTGCCGCTGTTGCTGCTCGCCAATGTCGGCGTGCTCCTTGCCGCGCTGGTCACCGGATTTGCGGTGCACTGGCTGGTTGGCCTGCCCGTGTTGATTGCCATGCTCTTCGGCTCCATCATCTCCGCCACCGACCCGATTTCTGTTCTGGCCATTTTCAAAGATTTGAAAGTGCCGCATCGCCTCTCCCTGATTCTGGAGGGAGAGAGCCTGCTGAACGACGGAACCGCCGTGGTGCTTTTTGAAATTCTCCTTACCGCTATAGTTGCCGGGAACCTCGGCCTGGCCCGCGGTATCGGACACTACTTCCTCGCCGTAATTGGAGGAGCGGCTCTGGGTTCGGCGCTCGGCTACCTGGCCAGTCGCATCACTGCAATCGTCGACGATGCTCAGATCGAAATCACCCTGACCACAGTTCTGGCTTACGGCAGCTACCTGCTGGCGCATCGCTTGGACTTATCCGGTGTAATTGCCACCGCTTGCGCGGGATTGATGCTGGGCAATGTGGGTGCCAAGCGCGGCATGAGCCCGCGCACCCTTACGGCCATGCAGTCATTCTGGGAATACGTTTCCTTTGTCATGAACTCGCTGATTTTTCTCCTGATCGGACTCGAAATTCATCCCCGCTCCATGTTGGGAAATTGGTGGGCCATATCTTTGGCGATTGCCGCGGTACTCCTCGGCCGGATGTTGTCGATTTATCTCTTCGTGCCCATCAGCAATCTCTTCACCGAAAAAATCTCCTGGCGATGGCAGCACGTATTTGTCTGGTGCGGGTTGCGCGGTGCGCTGGCCCTGGCGCTGGCGCTCAGCCTGGACAGCTCATTTCCTTACCGTGAACAAATTCTGGATTTGACGTTTGGGGTAGTGATCTTCTCCATCGTGGTGCAGGGCTTGACCATCAAGCCGCTGGTAAAATTCCTGAAACTCTCAGAACCAGGCGCCTCGAAGTAAAGGCGTTCCTCATGTGGGCGCAAAAAAAAAAAAAA
>CAXMLS010000007.1:0-5974 GCA_964194235.1 uncultured bacterium
GAGATGTGTATAAGAGACAGATACAGTAAAGATGGCCCCAAAAAATTTGTCGCCGAGAACCGGCGTGAACACACCAGAGGAAAACCGAAATGCCGCGTCAGCAAATCAGAGGAGCACAAATGAAGAAATACAGCGATAAGAAATTTTGGTCAAGGAGCCTGGGGCTGGCATTTTTGCTGACCTTAGTTCTCTCGGGATGCGGCCGGGAACAAGGAGCGATGGCACCGACGCTGGCGTCCATCACGCCGAGCAGCGCGATACAGGGCGCGACGGTGAATGTCACGCTGGCCGGAACGAACTTCACCACGGGCGCTACGATTGGTTTGAGCGGCGCGGGAATTACGGTGAGCAATTTGGTGGTGGTGAGCTCCGCGCAGATCACGGCGACATTTACGATTGCGCCGGCTACAGCCGTGGGCGCACAAAACGTCACGGTAACGAGTTCAGGACGAACCACGAGCGCGGTGGTGTTTACCGTCAACTCGTCCACACCAACGTTGACGTCGATTAGCCCGAACGTCGCCAGTCAGGGACGAACCGTGGCGGTGACGCTGACTGGAACAAATTATACCGCCGGCTCCACGATCGGATTGAGCGGAACGGGAATCACGGTGAGCAACACAACGGTAGTGAGTACCACGCAGATCACCGCGATGTTTGCGATCGCATCAAATGCACCGCTGGGCGCGCAGAACGTTACGGTAACCACTTCCGGCGGGACGACCGGCGCACAGGTATTTACGGTCACGCAACCGGTGACGGTGAGTTCCACAAACCCGGCGAACGGCGCGACAGCGGTGCCAATTAATAGAAAAATTACCGTTACGTTCAGCGGTCCGATGGCCCCGACGACAATCACTACGGCAACGTTTACGTTGGTCAGCGGCGTCACCAACGTGGTTGGAGTGGTCAGCTACGACGCTACCAACAACACAGCCATTTTTGCGCCGACAGCTCCATTGGCGGCCAGCACCCTATTCACTGCCACAATCACGGCCGGAGCTACGGACACCGGAGGAAACCCGCTTTCCAGCGGCGGAGCAGCGCCGAATCCGTGGACCTTCACAACCGGCACTACGTCAGACAACACTGCTCCGACGGTAATTGTCACGAATCCTGCGAATGGCGCCGTTGCGGTTCCCACCAACCAGAAAATCACCGCAACATTCAGTGAAGCGATGGATTCCTCCACGCTGACCGCGGCAACGTTCACGCTCAAGCAGGGAGTCACGCCGGTAACCGGCGCGGTTACCTATGCGGGCACTACCGCTACGTTTATTCCGGCAAGCGCGCTTACCGCAAGTACGGCGTACACCGCGACGATTACCATCGGGGCTTTGGACCTAGCTGGAAATGCACTAGCGGGCGGCCTCGCACCGAATCCGTGGACGTTTACGACCGGGCCCCTCCCGGATGCGGTTGCACCTACCATCACATCCACAAATCCTGCGAATGCCGCCGTTGCGGTACCGATTAACAAGACCATCAACGCCACGTTCAGCAAGGCGATGGACCCGACGACGATCACCACGGGAACATTTATGTTGAACGGTCCCGGCACGACTCAGGTGTTCGGAGCCGTGACCTATGACGCGCCGAGCAAAGTTGCGACGTTCACTCCGGGGAGCAATCTCGCACCCAACGCCACCTTCACCGCCACGATTACAAGCGGGGCGAAAGACCTAGCCGGCAACTCCCTTGCAAGCGGTTTGGCACCAAATCCCTGGACGTTCACGACTGGCGCTGCCGCGGGACCTGCCGGACCAAACCTTGGATCAGCTGCCACGTTTGGATCTTTTGGCGGCGGCGCGGGAATCACCAATCAAGGATTACTAACGGTAATCAACGGAAATATCGGGACGACTGGCGCTTCGACGCTGGTGACTGGTTTCCATGACGCAGGACCGGGATGCACTTACACCGAAACCCCGCTGAACAAGGGCACGGTCAACGGAATCATCTACACTGCTCCGCCACCTCCCACGGTGGGCTGCCCTTCGGAAGGCACCGCGACCACGTTCAGTATTGCCACACAAGCCGCAAGCGATGCGCTGGCCGCGTTCAACAACCTTTCACCGGCGTCGCGTCCCGGAGGTACTGATCCGGGCGCAGGACAACTCGGCGGACTCGTCCTAGCGCCGGCGATATACAAATCCGCAGGTGGATCGTTCCTAATCACCGGATCGGATCTGACCTTAGATGGTAAGGGCGACACGAACGCGATCTGGGTATTCCAGATGGCCAGTACGCTCACCGTGGGCGCTCCTGGATTCCCGCGCAGCATCATCCTGATTAACGGAGCACAGGCCAAGAACGTGTTCTGGCAGGTGGGCAGCGCGGCAACGATCAACGCGGCGGGCGGCGGGACCATGGTGGGCACGATCATTGCGTCCGCCGGGGTCACGTTCTCTACCGCTGGAAACGTGGCAATCACCACGCTGAATGGCCGAGCCCTAGGACTGAACGCTTCGGTGACGATGGTGAACACCGTGGTGAACGTTCCGGCTCCATAAAAAAGCAGGACGAGAAAAAACACGGACAGAAATGATGGATGCGAAGCGAGGGCAGGCGCCCTCGCTTCGCCGCAGTGGGGAAAAATTCAGGAGGCAACAATGAGATTGCGAGCACCGGTACAGGTCACAATGGCCAAATTAACAAGCACGGCGAGAACGGCGATGATGGCCACGGTGGCGTTTGCTTTTCTGCTGGCGCCCGCACTTCGCGCGGATAACACGGCAAAGGCTTCTAAAGCGAATGATGAGGCGGCGACTTCGGCCGCAGCACCAAACGCGGATGAGACGAACAGAGGCGACGCGACGCGCACGCTGGAGGCTACCCCAGACGCGAGTGCAAGGGTGACGACGAATGCCGAGCCATCTACAAAGTCCTGGGCCGCGGAGCCAGCGCCAGCATTCCCTGGGAAAGCACATCCGGGATCGCGGTACGCACAGTCAGACAGCGTAACTCCACGCGTGGAATTATTTTTGGGCTACTCGTATCTACGCAACGTACCGAGCGACGACGGAAGCCGGATTGCATGGCTGCACGGCGGAAGCACGTCGGTGGCGCTCAACGTAAACCGTCACTTTGGACTAGTTGCCGACTTTGCGGGTTTTCATGCCGATCGATTTGGTCCTTTCGCGCCGCCGAGCGGCGGTGTGGTGGATGCGAGCGGAAATGTATTCACATTGATGGTGGGGCCGAGACTGTCTTTCCGGCACGACCGCATCACTCCTTTTGGGCAGGCGCTGTTTGGAGGCGCGCACGCGGGCGAGGTGAAGATTTCCGGTTGCACCGGTATCAGTTGCTTTCCGTTGCCCGCGGAGACGGCGTTCGCGATGACCGCAGGAGTCGGCCTGGACCTTACTTTGCAGCGGCACCTCGCGCTGCGATTGTTCCAAGCTGAATATTTGATGACGCGTTTTTCTGACCGGACTTCCCCGTCATTGCAAACGGCGAGGCAGAACGACATCCGGCTGTCGGCGGGACTGGTGTTCCGATTTGGTGGAGAGCCTCGCATAGTGGCGCCGCCGCGTCCGGTGGTGGCGACATGCTCCGTCGAGAAGAGCATGGTGTACGCGGGTTCGGGCGACGTGGTGAACGTACGCGTGGAAGCAAGCGACCCGGACAACAATCCGCTGACGTATTCGTGGACCGGCAGCGATGGGCCGGTAGAAGGCACGAGCGCGACGGTGCGGTGGAATTCGACGGGGATGGCAGTGGGTGAACATTCGCTGAAGGCGCATGTGGACAATGGACGAGGCGGCAAAGCGGAATGCTCGGCGGAGATTCGCGTGGAAGCGCAACCGAACCGCGCGCCGTCGATGACCTGTTCAGCGAACCGCAATTCCGTGACGGTCGGCGAGCCGGTGGAAATTACGGCTACGGCCAGCGACCCGGACAATGACGCATTAACGTATGCGTGGAGCGCCGGCGCGGGACAGAATGCGTCAAGGCTTGATGGATCAGGAGCTTCCGTGAGAATGCCCACGGCCGGAATGGTGCCAGGCAACTACACGGTAACAGGACGAGTGGATGATGGGCGCGGGGGAACGGCGGATTGCACGGTCGTGGTGGCTGTGCAGGCGGCCGCCCCTCCGCCCGAAGTAGCGCAACTGGAAACGCGGTTGACGCTGCACAGTATTTATTTCCCAACAGCACGGCCAACTGCAAAGAATCCGGAAGGCGGCTTACTGGAGAGCCAGCAGCAAGTGCTGACGTCTCTGGCGAGCGACTTCAAGCGTTACGTCACGTATAAGCCGGAAGCGCATTTGATTCTCGGCGGGCACGCGGACGCGCGCGGAACGGAAGAATACAACAAGGCGCTGACGGAACGCCGAGTAGAACGCACGAAGCGCTTCCTGGTAGAGCACGGCGTGGCGGCGGGCAGCATTGAGGTCCGCGCGTACGGCAAGGAAGACGCGTTAACCGCGGCACAAGTAAAAGAACAGATGCAGTCAAATCCGGAATTGAGTCCGGAGGATCGCCAGAAGATGCTGCGGAATTTGCAGGTCATCGTTCTGGCAAACAACCGTCGTGTGGATGTGACGCTGAGCACTACGGGGCAACAGTCGGTGCGGCGCTACCCGTTTAATGCGCGAGACGCGTTGGCGCTAATCAGCGCAAGCGGGACCGGTCACGAGACGGTCGCGCACAAGAAGCGCAAGAAGCAGTAAAGCAACAGGCAGTCCCGCGGAAGAACTGCTGGGCGAACGCGAGTGGAGTCGAGGCGCGCGGATCCCCAGCAGTTCGGCAGGGCGCGGCATTTTTTTTCATCGCAGAGCACTAATCGATAGCTGTGGTTCTTCAATCTACGCCTCTCGCAATACCTCCCGTAAATCAATTTTCCGCAAACGAAATAGGCCATCGACCAATGGACATTTTCCGGGACGATTGCCAGCAAAGCCTCGCGCATCTTTGTTCGTAACAAATTTGTAACAGCGCCGCGTGTATAATGCGCGCAACATCCAGGGGCAAAATTCGAAGGAGGAAAATATGCCGACTACAATTCGCGGCGGCGGATTCGACATGGGAGAAGTGCCGGGCATGGCAAATCTGAGAGGCATGTTGTCGAGGCTGGGCCGCATTGCACTGGTGGTGGTGATTTTGTTGTTGCTGATGTGGAGCACTACCTCCATCCCAACGGGACACGTGGGCGTGCTGACGTTATTTGGAAGAGTGACGGGGCAAACGCTGGCGGAAGGGATCCACCTGATCAATCCATTGAAGGCGGTGGAGAAGTTATCAGTGCAGACGCAATCGTTGAAGGAAAGCGCGAACGTGCCGTCGAATGAAGGGCTGATTCTGGCGCTGGACACTTCCCTGCTGTTCCGCCTGGACGCGGCAAAGGCGGCGTACGTTTACCAGACGGTGGGAAACAATTATGCGGAAAAGATTGTGGAGCCCACGCTGCGCGCGGCAATTCGCGCGGCTACCTCGGCGCACACGGCGAATGCGTTGTATACCAACGCCCGCGAACTGGTGCAGCAACAGATTCAGGAAGAGCTGACGGCGCAACTGGCGCCGCGCGGCGTGATCGTGGAGAACGTGCTGCTGCGCGACGTACAGTTGCCGGCGATGCTGAAGGGCTCGATCGAGGCCAAGCAGCAGGCGGAGCAGGATGCGCTGCGGATGAGTTTTATTCTGCAGAAGGAAAAGCAGGAAGCAGAGCGGAAGCGGATTGAAGCGCAAGGCATCGCGGATTTTCAGAAGATCGTGGCGACGGGAATCAGCGCGCAATTGCTGGAATGGAAAGGCATCGAGGCTACGGAAAAGCTGGCGAACAGCGCGAATGCGAAGGTCGTGATTATCGGGAATCCCAAGAATGGTTTGCCCCTGGTGCTGGAGCCGAAGTGAGGGGAGCGGCGGAATGGGGTGAGCGAGTCAGTTGCTGCAACGAAGAGAGGTCCCCCGCCTCGGCGGGCAAGCACGAGCCAAGGTGAAGAAAAGCGTCGGCCCGCTCCGGTCGGGATGA
>CAXMLS010000008.1:0-2554 GCA_964194235.1 uncultured bacterium
TGAACGGTGGCGTTAGAAAAACGGCGGGCGTCGGTCTTGGGGGCGGATCGGATGGTGCGGGAGGCTCTCCCGATTTGCAGCAAATGATCAGCCGCATGCCTGCGGCCACAATTTCAGATTTGCATCCGGGAGACGCCGTGATGCTGGTGGCGACGGAAGGAACTAGGGACAGTGTCACTGCGATTACTCTCCTCGCAGGAGTCGAACCGATTCTGCAAAGTTCACCAAATGGTGTCGCGTCCACGATCCTCTCGCCGTGGAGCTTGAATGGCGCACCGAGCGGCGACGCGGGGACACCGTGATCGATCGCGTTGTTTACAGAGGTAGGCAATTCGGTGCATTCAAACGCAAAAACCGAGATGGGATGAAGCTTCGGGCCATACACATAAACATTCTGATTCTTGTCGCGCTGGTCTTTGCTTTTGTATTGGCAACGAACAACACCGCGCTTGCTCAGGTTGCAACTGGATCGCTGCGCGGCCAAGTTACCGATCCTTCTGGCGCAACTGTAGGCGGCGCGACGATTGTATTGACCAAGCCGGACGGCAGTTCTTTGGACGTTGCGACGAACAAAGATGGCGGGTACGAAGCGAAAGGACTGCTGCCCGGGAAATATACAGTGAAGGCGGTCGCAGAAGGATTTGGGTTATTTACCGCTGTAAACGTCGCTATCACGGCGGGGCAAATTCAGACACTCAACATTGCGCTAACGATTGAGGAACAAAAAGTGGAAGTGCAGGTGAACGACTCGCCGACGCAACTGGACGTAGATCCGCAAAATAATGCCGGCGCAATCATTTTGAAAGACAAAGATCTGGAATCGTTGTCCGACGATCCCGACGAACTACAGTCGGAGCTTCAAGCGCTGGCGGGGCCTTCGGCTGGTCCGAACGGCGGGCAGATTTATATCGACGGTTTTACTGGCGGGCAGCTTCCGCCAAAGGCGTCAATTCGCGAAATTCGTATCAACCAGAATCCTTTCTCCGCGGAATTCGACAAACTCGGCTATGGAAGAGTTGAGGTATTCACAAAGCCGGGTACCGACCAATACCATGGGCAGCTGTTTTTGACCGGGAACACCGCCGGTTTAAATTCGCGTAATCCGTTTGAAGTGATTCCTGCCGGCACACAACCGCCGGGCTATAAATCGACGCAGTTTAGCGGAAGTCTTGGAGGCCCCATCAATAAAAGGGCGTCGTTCTTTTTTAATTTCGAACGGCGCGATATAAATGATCTGTCTATCGTCAGCGCTAAGATTCTTGATCCTAATTTTAACGTGATTAATTTCAGCGATGCGGTGGCCAATCCGCGTACGCGAATTAACTTAAGTCCGCGACTGGATTACCAGGTCAGCAAAAACAATACGCTCACAGCTCGATACCAGTACGAACGCAACCGCCAGGACAACAACGGTATCGGTCTGTTCAATCTGGCGTCTCAGGGCTACAACCAGCTTGAAACGGAACAAACTCTACAGGTAAGCGACACGGAGATTCTGAATTCCAGAACTATCAACGAGACGCGCTTTCAATATATTCGCGAGGACACGAACCAAACGCCGCTTAGCATCGCGCCAACGGTTTCTGTTCAGGCGGCATTTGTCGATGGCGGCAACACGCAGGGAACGGTACACAACATTCTGAACCGTTATGAATTGCAGAATTACACCTCCGTGTCGTTGGGTAAGCATTTTGTGAAATTCGGTGTCAGGTTGCGGGCCAACCGCGACGTGAGCGCCGAAACCGCCAACTTCAACGGGAATTTCACGTTCGGTTCGCGGCAGGCTCCGACGTGTACCAGCGGCGGTGTAGGGAGTTCCTGTCCAATCATCAGCGGGCTGCAGGCGTATCAAATTACGCAGCAAGGTCTCGCGCAGGGTCTAACTATTCCTCAAATCGCTGCGATGGGCGGGGGTGCCAGCCAATACTCCGTGACCAGCGGGACTGCCAAGTCGGACATTACTTATTGTGATGCGGGACTTTACGCGCAGGACGACTGGCACTTAAAACCAAACATGACCCTCAGTTATGGTTTGCGTTTTGAGAGCCAGAACAATTTGGGAGACCACACGGATTTTGCGCCGCGGATGGGGTTTGCGTGGGGTATCGGCGCGGGCGCGAAAAAAGCAGCGCCAAAAACGGTGCTGCGCGCGGGCTTTGGCGTGTTTTACGACCGCTTTACGTATGAGTTGGCGCTGCAACAGCAAAGATTGAACGGCGTCACGCAACAGCAATTTGTAGTTACGAATCCGCAATTCTTTTTGGCTGACACTCCTACGCCGGAGCTGCTTCCCGCCGGGGTGACTGCGCCCACTGTTTACCGGGCAAATCCGGATTTGCGGACTCCCTACACGATGCAGACAGGCATCAGCGTGGAGCGCCAGCTTACGAAAAACGCCAACCTGGCAGTGACGTATTTAACTTCGCGGGGAGTGCACCAGTTTTTTACGGAGAATATCAATTCGCCGGTTTGTCCGTCGTTTCCTTGCGATCTCGCGGTCGCGCCGCGTACTTTGGCGCAGGCGGGCAACATATACCCTGTCTCTTATACACAT
>CAXMLS010000009.1:0-3385 GCA_964194235.1 uncultured bacterium
GATGTGTATAAGAGACAGGGCGTATACAAGATGAAACACGCCCATCAGCGAGTACGGGTTTGGAACGCGAACCAGTAGTGCGCCAAACATGACCGTTGCCGTATTTATGAACGTCAAAAGCCATATGCCTGCGGCAATGCGTACAACGCCATAAACCAGCCAGCATAATGCCAAATTCCCGCCGCGGTTTGCCGTGGTGCTTAGCGCAGAAACGCCGGATGACATGGATCCTCCAGATGAATCCTCTTCCAACACGCGATGAACCGACATAATTACTTCGCTAACTATACCCAGTAGGTTCGCGAACGCAATACTGCGCCATAGAAATCAAGTTAGAAATCGCGGAAGAAAATAATGGGAGAGAAAGAACTTTGAAGTAGACCGAAGGAAAAGAGGAAAGGCGTCCCAGCCCGGTTGCTTCGATTTCTCGAAGCGTTTCGCCTGACCTCTTCTCCCTCGCCTTGGCGGATGTCAATAACCGCACGCGTATAGTCGCAAATTCTCGAACACGTCTCTATCGGGGGAATCCTGTAAATTTATCTGGAATTTGCTTCAACTCGAATGACGCAGGTGCCGAAGGATCACGGCGCCTTGCGAATCCACCACAATACTTTCCCAATAATGCGCCAGCTGCGATTTTTGCCCAATTTAACCGGCTGGTACTCGCTGTCCTCCGATTCCAGGAGCTGCACGCCATTCACCAGCAAAAAGCGCGAAAGGGTAAGCCCATTCTCGCGCTGCCAGCTAACCACAATTTTTCCGCTCAAGTGCCCAGGATCAACGTCCGAGCGGTCCACCGCCACAATGTCGTCATTGTTGATCAGCGGGCTCATGGACGATCCCCGCACCCGCAGACAGCTCGTGTCCGCCGGGTTGGGACACCAGAACGCCGGCGCGCCGATCATGTCTTGCGCCGGCAGCTCATCCAGGTTCATCAGCGGGTCGCCTTTGCTTCCGTGCGTCGCGGCGTGCGCGGCAAGCACCGGAATAGCCACCAGCCGCGGCTTGTGCGAGCTCTGCCCGCTGCTCTTATAGTGATGGCTCCCGGCGACGACGATGTCAAAGTCCGGGAACGTAGACTTCCTTAGGACGCCCCGGCCTTCCGGTACCATTTTCGACAGGTCTGAGCTTTTGAATCCCGCGCGTTCCCAGAACCATGAAGATTCCGGCTCGCCGATCAGGTTGCCAATCTGAATGTACGCTTGTGCGGGCGGTTCATGCGTTCCGCGCTCCCACCGGGACAGCGCCATCGCCGAATAGTGCAGCCGAGAAGCAAACGCCGCTTGCGTCAATCCCAACCCGTGGCGCAGCTTCAGGATTTTGCGCGCCCATTCCGGGTTTTGTGCTTTTCGCGGCTTCATGTGCCCTGATGTTCTGCGCTCAGCGACTAACATTTGTGTTAGACTCGCCTCCGCGCATCTTCTCCACTACCCGCCTTACAAGTCATGAATGATGACAATCGGATAGGAAGTTACGCGTAGAGGTCCGATCCGGAAAGTCGTCATGGACGATGAAAAAGTGGATATTAACATAACTTCATTACCGTCGGTGGCACTTTTCCGCGGCATCTATAATCGCGTGGCCAAGCGCTTAGGCGTCGATCCGTCCTACGTGAGCAGGGTCGCGCGGGGCGAGAGGAAGTCGGCAACGGTAGAAAAAGCTCTGGCCGAAGAAGTCAGCCAGATCCGCGAACACCTCAACAACCATCACCATCAGGATAAAAACAATCACCAGGGTAAACCCGAGAAGAGAAAGTCAAACGTGAAATCCCGCCCCGACGAAGTCCGAGCTGAAGTTTAGCTTTCCTTAAAACGCAGTTTATTTTATTAATCGGCTAGGATCCTTTTCCGCTTCCCTTAACCAATCCTCCAAAACCTTCACGAACTGCGCCTCGGTTTCTTCAAAAATAACCCCTGCTCCCAGATTCGGGTGCGTATAAACAACTCGGGACTTCGACTCAAACACTGCCTGGCCAGCCGAAATCCTCACCAGCGTCATCGTATCCACCGGGAACGGGTTGATCATATCCAGGTAGCAGCCATTGATGCTCAGTTCGCTCACGCGCGTAGCGATGCGCATGTCCGTCTTCGGCTCCAGCAATTCCGCGCTTGCGATAAACGCATATCGCGGAGCCTTCCGCCGTTGTTTTTCAATCATCTTCATCTCCCAAGTCCCCATTCAATTCAAAGATTAAACGATCCGCAAATAAAAACAATTTCGCCCACAGCTAGCGTTCCGATTTCGGCTCCGGTTCTGGCGCTGCGTGTCGGTTGTTCAAATCGAATCGCGACAGAAACGTATGCGGTCCGTGATACAGAAATTCGATCGCGACGTTTCCGCCGGCATACGCCAGCAAGTTGTAGTTGCCCATCCGAAAAGCGTCCTTCGGCCCATACCGTCCCGGATACCAATCGTACACTGCGGTCATCGTACCCACATAGGGAGCCACCAGCGCCGGGACCGAGAAAACTTTATGGCCATCCTCGCCGTGCCGCGCCATTAACGTCGAAAATAATGCATGCCCCAGTCGCGGGAACGCCCCTTTGCAGCTGCAGCGGTAATACATTGTGTCTTCATGCAAGACTTCCGAAAGCGAATAGCGAGCCGTCGCGCTGATGGCCGCGATTCCATAGTTCGATCCCACTCGTTTCCCGAATGCTTCCGCACCGCCGCCCCATTCCGGCGGCGTATTACCCGCTTGATTGATCCCCGCCACGATTACCGCGCCCGCCAGCGGGTACGGACCGAAAGCGTCGAACAAATAGTTGTGCAGGCGGGTTTCTTTGGTTGGCTGCGTGTAACCGCGGCGTTGCCGTTCTTCTTTCAATTCGTGCGGGGTGGGATTGTTGATGGCGGAATTGCGGCTGCTGTTCATTGACGACGTCCCCGCGCCCGCGGGTTCCTGGGCATAAATTCTCGCGGGCTGCGCGGCGCAAACGCCAGACACCAGCAGCGTAACCGCGAGAATATTTTCTTTCTTCATTACAAGCTCCTGACCGAATCGTCTCGGCCCATTTCGGCGCATCAGGCAAGTCCCGAATAGCCACATCCTAGCAGGCTGCCACTGGAAATGTGAAAAGAACGCCGCCTTAGTGCCCGCCCGTAACCTCTACGCTTTCGTATTGCCGTCGCGTACTAGCCTGTCGCCCATTGCACCCCACCAAACAAGGTGCCAGAATCTCTCACATCCGGGAAACTAGTCCGCTCTTCCCGGTGTCTAATCAATAGAGCGACCACCGGGAGTAACGATCACTTCTTCGACCCGGTCTGATTTTGTGGCCATGTTTAGCCGCAGAATTGCCCGACTCCGTAAATCGGGCTGGAGAGGCCAAAAGTGTCCGACTGGGCTACTGCGCTCCCTTGGGGGCTGTCTCTTATACACATC
>CAXMLS010000010.1:0-6051 GCA_964194235.1 uncultured bacterium
GATGTGTATAAGAGACAGCGCTAGAATAGGTGCGGGTGAAGAAATCATGATGAAGCGAATCATAGGCATGGCGGTGGTGCTTTGTTTGAGCGGGGCAATGGCGATTCCGCAGACCCGCAAAGCAGCATTGCCGCGCGATCCGGAGATAATCGACGCGCAGGGGTACCAAAAACTGCTGGAGCAATATCGCGGCAAGCCGCTGTTGGTGACGTTCTGGGCCACGTGGTGCGAACCGTGCCGGGCTGAGTATCCGATGCTCAACGAGTTGGCAAAACAGTACGCGTCAAAGGGTTTGAACGTCGTGGGTGTAAATCTGGACGATGACGGCGATCTGATTTTGATGCGCCGTTTTATGGCGCGGTATAAACCGGTGTTCCCGAATCTGCGAAAAAAGAAGGGCCGCGAATCGGATTTTGTACAGGCGGTGATGCCGGGATGGAACGGAGCGATTCCGGCTTCATTTTTTTATGCGAAAGACGGGCGGCAGATCGGACATCTGTTGGGCGAGAACAATCGCGAAACGTACCAGGCGGCAATTCGCATGGTGCTGGAATCCGGAGAGAGCGACGCCAGCTCCAAATGATATTGGCTGCGTGAAATACGACTTCCGTTTTACAACCACACGTTCGATTCCAGGGAGAGCCCACATGCTTGATACCAAAGGCAACAAAATTACGTTTTTTGGGCACAGCACGTTTTCGCTGACCACTCGTAAGGGAGAGGTGGCGCTGCTGGACTCGTGGGTCATGACCAACCCGAAGTGCCCGGAGCAATTGAAGAACATGCCGAAACTGGACGCAATTTTTTTGACGCATGCGCACACCGACCACTTTGGAGACTTGCTGGAATTGGCCAAAAAGCACAAACCGAAAATTGCGGCGATTTTTGAAACGGCAAAATGGATTGGCGGGCAGGGCTTTGGCGAGCAGATACGGCCGATGGGCAAGGGCGGCTCGCAGAAAATAGGCGAATTTGAAATTACGTTAACGCATGCGTTCCATTCCAACTCGATTGAGGAGAAGGGAAAGTTGATTTACGGCGGCGAGGCGGGCGGGTTTATCGTGCGGATGCCGGGCGGCTTTACCGTGTATCACGCGGGAGATACGGCGGTCTTCGGCGATATGAAGCTGATCGGCGAACTGTACAAGCCGGACTTGGCATTTTTGCCGATCGGCGACCTGTTTACGATGGGTCCGCGGGAGGCGGCTTACGCGATTCGACTCCTCGGCGTGAAGGATGTGATTCCCATGCACTACGGAACGTTTCCACCATTGACGGGAACGCCGGAGGCGTTGCGCGCGGAATGCAAAGACATAGCGGGGCTGGAAATTCACCCGCTGAAACCGGGAGAAAGTTTATGATCCGCAGTGAAAATCTGCGCAGCGGGTTCGTGGACGACGTTGTCGAGAATTATATCTACGGACTGCTGCCGAAGCGCGATGCGGTCTTGAGCGAGATGGAAAAATATGCGGCTGAGCACCGCGTGCCGATTATCGGACCGGCAGTGGCGCGAATGATGGCTTTGCTAGTGCAAATTTCCGGCGCCCGAAGAATATTTGAGATGGGCTCAGCGATCGGCTATTCGACGATCTGGCTGGCACGCGCGGCCGGTCCGAAAGGCGAAATTACTTATACGGATGGCGACCCGGAGAACGCGAAGCGCGCGAGCGCTTATTTTCGCCGAGCGGGGCTGTCGAAGCGCATCCGAGTGCAAACCGGCGACGCGCTGGAGTTGCTGAAAAAAGCCATCGGCAAATTCGATGTGATCTTTAACGACGTGGATAAACACCAGTATCCGGATGCCATGCGGGTGGCGCTGACGAAGTTAAATCGCGGCGGGCTGTTCATAACCGACAATACTTTGTGGTCGGGAAAGGCCGCGCGAAAAGCGGCGGCTGGCGATAAGAACACGCGCGGCGTACAGCAACTGAATCGCGGGTTGTTTGGCTCGAAGGAAATGTTCGCGGTGCTGATTCCGCTGCGCGATGGTGTAACAGTCTGTCGCAAGCAGTAAGCGCTTCAGGAGCGGAAGAGGTTGCGTGCGAAGAAGGCCACGTTTGCCGGGCGCTCGGCCAGGCGGCGCATGAAATACGGAAACCAATCGCGTCCGTAGGGGATGTAGATGCGGAGAAGGTAACCGTCCTGTACAAGCTGGCGCTGCAAGTCGGTGCGCACGCCGTAAAGCATCTGAAATTCGAAAGCATCCTTCACAATATTATTGGCAGCTGCAAAGCGAATCGTCGCGGCGATCATGGCGGGATCATGCGTCGCGATGCCGTGGTAAACGCCGCTGGGAAGCAGCGCCTGCATCAGGCAAACATAGTTCGCGTCGACGTCCCATTTTTTTGGATAGGCGACTTCAGAAGGTTCTTTATACGCGCCTTTGCATAGCCGCATGCGGCAACCATATGCCAGCAGATCGGTTACGTCGTCGGCAGTGCGATACAAATAGGATTGCACTACGACGCCGATGGACGGATTACGCGCCCGCACGCGCTTGACCAACTCGATGGTACGTTGCGTATAGATGGACCCTTCCATATCCACGCGCAGAAAATTTTGATACCCCGAAGCGCGCTCCACGATAGAAGAAACCAAGCCTTCGCAAAATTCCACGCCGAGATCAAGGCCCAGTTGCGTGAGCTTGCAAGAGACATTGGCATGCAATCGTTCCTGCGCGATGCGATCGAAAATTTCCACGTATGCATCACGGGCGCGCTGCGCGTCCTCCGCGGAGGAAACATTTTCGCCGAGGTAATCCAGGCTGGCGAGCATGCCTCGATTGTTGCACTCGCGCGCGGCTGCAATTGCTTCGTCAAGAGTTTCACCCGCAACGAAGCGGCGCGCCATGCGCCGCGTCTGTGAATTGGAGGTGACCCAATGGGCAGTGGTTTTGTTTTCGGAAAGCTTCAGAAGGGCCGCACGGAGCATGTCCATCGATTATGGCAGCGCGGAAACTTCGAAACTAGTCTTTGTGCTCTTCGAGGAACTTTTCCGCGTCGATGGCCGCCATGCAACCAGAGCCCGCGGCGGTGATGGCCTGGCGATAACGATGGTCCTGCACATCGCCTGCTACGAAAACTCCGGGAACGGTCGTTTTGCTGCCATTTGTAGAAAGCAGATACCCGTTGGGGTCGGTCTCGATTTTGCCGCGGAAGGCGGTGGTGTTGGGATCGTGCCCGATCGCGACGAAGACGCCGTGCAATTCGATTTCTCTTTGTTCGTTGCTTTCGGGATTTCGGAGGCGAATGCCTTCCACGCCGGCGTTGTTGGGCGCGAGGATTTCTTCGACCACAGCAGGGGTAATAATTTCGATTTTGTCGTTGGCCTTAACGCGATCAATCATGATTTTTGAGGCGCGAAATTCATTGCGGCGATGAATGAGATAAACCTTGCTGGCATACCGGGTAAGAAAGTTGGCTTCTTCCATGGCGGAATCGCCGCCGCCGACCACGGCGATGGGCTTGCCGCGGAAAAAGAAACCGTCGCAAGTGGCGCAAGTGGAGACGCCATTGCCGAGGAGTTGGCGTTCCTCTTTCAGGCCGAGCATGCGCGCGGAAGCTCCCGCGGCGACGATCAGGGTTTTCGCTTCGTAGGTGTCGTTGCCGGCGATAATTTTGAACGGCCGTTTGGTGAGGTCGACTTCGGTGACGACGCCGGATTTAAATTCCGTGCCAAATTTTTTGGCCTGCTTGCGCATGTTTTCGATGAGTTCGGGGCCAAGAATGCCTTCAGCAAAACCGGGAAAGTTCTCCACCATGGTGGTGAGGCTGAGCTGTCCGCCGGGTTCGTGGCCGTCAATCACGAGAGGCGTCAGATTGGCGCGCGCAGCGTAGATCGCGGCGGTAAGTCCCGCACAACCGCTGCCGATAATGACCACGTTATACATTCGATGGCTCCTAATATTTGATTCCGATGAGTGCCCGGCCGGTACAATTGCGTAAAGCAGTTCATTTATTGTACCTCGGCGCGGGGATTACGGCTTGCGACGGCCAAATTGGAGAACGGTTTCGGATTTGCCATCAAGGCCGCTGATTGACCGGAGCGCGGGATGGCGGCAAGCTCGGAATGACTGGGACAGGTAAAAGGAGAATGACGATGGATGCGCGATATCCGATTGGGAAGCTGGAAATGCCGAAAGAAATTACCGCGGCGCGACGCGCGCAGGCGATTGCAGCGATCGCGGAGACTCCGAAAAAGTTGCGCGAGGCGGTGAAAGGCTTGAGCGAATCGCAGCTGGACACGCCGTATCGCGAAGGCGGATGGACAGTGAGGCAAGTGGTGCACCACGTTCCGGACAGCCACATGAATGCGTATATTCGATTGCGATTGGCGTTGACGGAAGATAAACCCACGATAAAGCCGTATTCCGAGGCCGCGTGGGCGGAACTGGTGGATGCGAAATCGGGGCCCATCGAAGCGTCGCAAACGTTGCTGGATTCGCTGCACGAAAGATGGGACCGCTTGTGGCGATCCCTGAAGCCGGAACAATTTTCGCGCGCGGTGGTGCATCCCGAGCATGGGGAGCGCACGGTGGACTGGCTGTTGTTTGTTTACGAATGGCACGGGAAGCATCACGCGGCGCATATTACCGAATTGCGGAAGCGGAAAGGTTGGTGAGGCGACAGGTGCTTAGCAAAGACTTACTTGCCAGGACGATTTATTTGCGATGGAAGAAAATCTTAACTTTTTATAGCGAGTGGCGCGGGCCTCTATGGGTCGTGTACGATAATTCGGTACACGAGGAGAACGCATGAGCAGATCCGCAGGAACGTACGCCATTTTTGAAACTTCGCAGGGCAATATCGTCATTCGGCTGCTGGAAAAAGAAGCGCCGAAGACGGTAGAGAATTTTATCGGCCTGGCGGAAGGGACAAAAGAATTCACCAATGAAAAGACCGGCCAGAAGGAAAAGCGGAAGTTCTACGACGGCTTGAATTTTCACCGGGTGATTCCGCAATTTATGATTCAAGGCGGCTGCCCGGAAGGATCGGGGCGCGGAGGACCAGGATACAAATTTGCAGATGAGTTTCATGCTTCGCTGAAACATTCCACTCCCGGAAAATTGTCCATGGCGAACTCCGGACCGGGAACCAACGGAAGCCAGTTTTTTATAACCGTGGCGGCGACCCCGTGGCTGGACAATAAGCACACGATATTCGGAGAAGTCGTCGAAGGGCAAGAGATCGCGGACAAGATTTCGAATGCGCCGCGCGATTCGAGCGACCGGCCGCGCACGCCGATTACACTGCAGAAGGTGCGCATCGAGCGCGTACCGCAGGCCTAGCCCTAAATTCTGCGATTACCTTTGTAATGGCTTGGCTACATCGCCTGCTGCTTGCTGCGGATATTTGGAGCGTGGCGCAAGCCCAACGATTTCCTTTCGCGTTTGTACTTCCCTTAAAGCGGTGGATATCAATGCTCACGCCTGATCGGCTCCTGCGGCTGGTGATTGAAATTATTTTTGTGCTGCTGGGGCTGCTGGTGATGTGGCTCGGGATGACCGGGCACATATTTTTCAATCGGCACAAATTGTCGTGGCTGATCCTGAGTGTGGCGTTGATTCTTTGGGGCGTGCGGGGAATCTACAAGCCGGGGCGGAAGCCGTTACGCCCCGAAGATTGGCTGCGGGGGATTTCGTTGACGCTTTTGGGTATAGTGCTGCTGGCGATTTCGCGAGTACCGTTTACCTGGGTAGGTCCACTACTGGCGTGCGCAGGGGTGATATTGGCGGCACGCGGAATCGTCGGATCGGCGATACTACTGCGGGCTCGGGGATAAGTTGATCAGAACGTAACTGTACCGGGGCGGATTCATAAGCCCTTCCCTTCCCTGAACTGAAAAGGAAAAATGCACATGTGGAAAGAGTTTAAACAGTTTGCCATGCGCGGCAACGTGATTGATCTGGCGGTAGGATTCATCATTGGCGCAGCGTTCGGAAAAATCGTGGCGTCGCTGGTGGAAGACATCATCATGCCGCCGGTGGGAAAACTGCTGGGACACATGGATTTTTCGCAAATGTTTTTTAATTTAGGAGGGATGCATTACGAC
>CAXMLS010000011.1:0-9416 GCA_964194235.1 uncultured bacterium
CCCTGGACTGGCGGTGTCGCGTTCACCCGCCAATCGAAAAAAATCACCCGCAATCAATTGAGTGAAGGAAAAGATCCGCGCGGCCGCATGTATTTCTGGTTGTTTGAGCAGAAAATCGACAAAGACGTCGAGCCCGAAACCGATTACGCCGCTATTTTTTCCGGCAGCGTGTCCATCACTCCATTGCACCTGGACCCGACGCACACCGAGTCTCTAAACCATTTGTCGCATTGGGCGAAATCCATCGCCTCCGCGTTCAAGCCCTGACGCGCTGAAAGCCCAAATTTACGATTAACGCTCAGTGGGCCGGCTCCGAGCTCGCCGCAATCAGCGGAATACTGTTCTTCCGCATCGCCTCATTTAGCGCCGGCAAATCGCTCGATTGCACTTCGCGCCATTTCACCAGCTGCGCATCCAGTTTCTGGTTCAGTTCGGTGAACACCCCCAGCTCACCTTCCGTCGGTTGCGCGTCCGCGCTGTCCACCGCCGCCTGAAGATACCCAAGCCAGCTATTGAGCTTGGTTGGATAGTTCAGTTCATCCTCGCTCGCTTTGGAATTCACCTGGATCAACTCTTCTTCGATGGCCGTGATTTTCTTGCGTAACGCGATGGACTGCTCCACCACGCTTTTTGCTTCAGTCTTCGATCCCCATCGCTTTTCGATTCCCGCAAGTTGCCCGCGCAGATCGCGTATCGCCAGAATCGCTTTATTCATTTCGTCCTGGCGATCGTGAAGTTTCAGCATCAGCTCAAATTGTTTCTGAAGATCTTCCGCGGACGTTTTAACCCGCGGGTCCATCTTCACTTCGATCGATGCCGTAGACGTTTTTCCGCCGCTGGTCAGCCGCGCCTGATACGTCCCCGGCAACACCAGCGGGCCCGAGGGATGACCCTCGTCGTAGATGGCCGCCGGAATTTTTGCCGGCGGTTCATAGCGCAAATCCCAGGTGAATTGATTTGCTCCCGCCTTCGCGGGAATATGCTCGGGCTCGGCATCTTTCTCGCCTTCCTCGGGCGCTTCTTCGGTCTTTTTTTCTTCGCTGGTAAAGCTGCGGATGATCTTCCCCTGCGCGTCGAGAATCTCCAGTTTCGCCGGCTCGTTCGGTTGTTCTTTCAAGTAGTAGTAAACCGTTGCGCCGCTGGCTGGATTTTCGCCAATCGCGTAACGCCGCGTGTTGCTGTGCCCCGTTCGCGCCCGCAGTACTGTCGCCGGCGCAAAAAGCCGCGCCTCCTCGGCGGCCATACCGGGATTCATCTGGCGCAGCGGGCCGATGTTATCGAGCGACCAGAAGGCCCGTCCGTGCGTTGCCACCAGCAGGTCGTCGTCATGCACGATCAGGTCGTGAATCGGCGTGGTCGGCAAATTCAGCTGCAAGCTTTGCCAGTGCGATCCATCGTCAAAAGAAACCCAGACACTCGTTTCGGTCCCCGCGTACAACATGCCCTTGCGCTTGGGATCTTCTCGAACAGCGTGTACGTACGACCCTTCGGGCAGACCACTCGTCAGAGGCGTCCACGTCTTGCCGAAGTCCGTGGTCCTGAAAATGTACGGTTTGAAGTCGTCGAGCTTATGCGCATCCACGGCCGCATACGCGGTTCCCGCATCGAATGCGGACGGCTCAATCAAGCTGACCATCGCCCATTCCGGCAGACCCTTTGGTGTCACATTCGTCCAGGACTTGCCGTCGTCCCGCGTTAGCTGAATCAAGCCATCGTCGGTGCCTGCCCAGATCAATCCCTTTTGCTTCGGCGATTCTGCGACGGCGAAAATTAAATCGTAGAACTCGATGCTGGCTTGATCCTTGGTGATCGGTCCACCCGAATCCTGCTGTTTGGATTTGTCGTTGCGGCTCAGGTCCGGACTGATGGTCTGCCACGAATGGCCGCCATCCGTCGAGCGAAAGAGTACTTGCGCGGAGTGATACAAAATATTCGGATCGTGAGGCGAAAAAACAATCGGCATCGTCCAGGTGTAGCGATACTTCTGCACCGCAGCGTTGTGGCCGTCGGGATCCAGTGGCCACTGCTGGATGTTCTGCACCTGTTGCGTGCGTTTGTCGAAACGCGAAATTTCTCCGAAGTACGAGCCGGCGTAAACAACGTTGGAGTCGCGCGGGTCTACGGCCACGTAACCGCTTTCCCCGCCGCCCACCGCTTCCCAATCGGGGCGGTCGATGAATCCGCGATCGCTCGACGTTGCAATACCTACCGAGCTGTTGTCCTGCTGCGTTCCGTAAATGTGATACGGGAAATCGTTGTCCGCGGTCACGTGGTAAAACTGTGCGGTTGGCTGATTCATCTGGCTCGACCAGTTTTTTCCGCCATCCACGGAGATGGTAGCCCCGCCGTCATTGCCATTGATCATGCGGTTTGGATTATTGCGATCGATCCACAAACCATGGTGATCCCCATGCGGCGCGGCGATGCGTTCGAACGCTTTGCCGCCATCGATGGAGCGATACAAGCCGGTATTGGCGATGTAAACTTTCTCGGAATTTTTCGGATCGGCCCACACATGCGTGAAGTACCACGCGCGCTGCCGGAATCGGTGATCCTCGTTGATCAGCGACCAGTTTTCTCCGCCGTCATCGCTGCGGTACAAACCGCCTTTTTTCGCCTCGATCAGCGCGTAAACCACGTTTGAATCCGCGCCCGACACCGCCACGCCAATGCGGCCCAGCGGCCCGTCAGGCATTCCGTGGCCTTCCACGCGCTTCCAGGTGCTGCCATCGTCGTTCGAGCGATACAGCCCGTCTTTATTTCCCCCGCTGTTCAACATCCACGGAGTGCGATAGCCCTCCCACATCGCCGCGAACAGCACGTGCGGGTTACTCGGGTCAAAGGTGACGTCGATGCCTCCGGTGCGCTCGTCGAGGTATAAAACTTTCTCCCAGCTTTTTCCGCCGTCGCGCGTGCGAAAAATTCCGCGCTCGGTGTTCGGTCCATACGCATGGCCCAGTGCCGCGACGAAGACCGTGTCCGCATTCGTCGGATGCACAATCACTTTGCCGATGTGCCGCGAATCTTTCAGCCCGACGTTGGTCCACGTTTTACCGGCATCGTTCGAACGGTAAACACCATCGCCAAAAGAAATGTTGCCGCGAATGCATGCTTCACCCGTCCCGGCGTAAATCACATTTGGATCGGATTCGGATACCGCGATGCTTCCGATGGAAGACGTGCTCTGCTTGTCGAAAAGTGGATCCCAAGAAACCCCGCCGTCATTGGTCTTCCACACGCCGCCGGCCGCCGCGCCCATGTAGTAGGTGTTTGGTTGGCTTGTAACTCCAGTCACCGCAAGCACGCGCCCGCCGCGAAATGGCCCGATAAGCCGCCACTTCATCGCGCTATAAAGCTTTGGATCCGTCGTGGTCGAAGCCGCTGCGCGATCGTGCTGCTGCGCATCCGTTGCGATTGTTGCCACAGCGATAAAAAACAGTACGAATGACGAATAATAAAAACATTTCCGGATTGCCTGCACACAACCTCCTGAGGAAAACGGCAAACGGGGCATCGTACCAGCCGCTGCCCTTTCTACGGAAGTATTTTTCGTGCACCGTTGATGAGTTACTATTGCTGCCTTCGTGACGAACGCAAAGACCTACGATATTGCCGTAATCGGCGCCGGAGTTTTTGGCGCGTGGATCGCCTTGCATCTGGCGCGGCGTGAGCAACGGGTTTTGCTCCTTGATGCCTACGGACCCGCCAATTCCCGCGCAAGTTCCGGTGGCGAGTCCCGCATCATTCGCATGGGCTACGGCGCGGATGAATTGTATACACGTTGGGCCATGCGTTCGCTCGTGCAATGGAAAGAGCTATCCGCATCCACGTCGCCGCCGCTGTTTCATCAAACCGGCGTGCTCTGGCTCGGCAAAGACACGGATAAGACTCCTCGCGACACGCGGGCGATCTTAACCCGGTGTGAAGTTCCGTTCGAATCGCTCAACCGTAGCGAGCTTGAGAAAAAGTATCCGCAATTTGCGATGCACGATATAGATGCCGGGATTCTTGAAACGAATAGCGGCGCGTTGATGGCTCGCCGCGCCGTCGCAATTGCTGTGGGCCAGGCAGTCAAGGATGGAGCTGATTATCGCCTCGCGCACGTTGTCGAGCCGTTGCCAGCATCCCAGAATTCCGCGCCTTGCCACCCGGCGCCGCTAACCACGCAGGGCGGTCGCTTAGCTGCACTTACAACCAGCGCCGGGGAACAAATGTCCGCGGGACAATTCGTCTTCGCGTGTGGCGCATGGCTGGGCAATTTATTTCCAGACATTCTCGGCTCGCGTATCTTCCCAACCCGGCAGGAAGTTTTTTTCTTCGGCGTGCCGCCCGGCGATCGCCAATTCGCCCCGCCTTCCCTGCCGACCTGGCTGATTCAAGGCGACGAAGTGTATGGCATGCCCGACCTGGAAAGCCGCGGCTTCAAAATTGCCCTCGATCACCACGGACAGCGAGTCGATCCGGACACCCAGTCTCGGGTCGTCTCGCCGGAGTCGGCGCGGCGCATTCGCGAGTACGTGGCCCAGCGCTTTCCGGCATTGCGGAATGCTCCCATCGTCGAAACACGCGTCTGCCAGTACGAAAACACTTCCAACGGCGATTTTCTTTTCGACCGGCATCCACAACTGCAAAACGTCTGGTTTGCCGGCGGCGGTTCCGGGCATGGATTCAAGCATGGCCCGGCAATGGGCGAATACGTTGTTAAGCAATTGCTGGATGGCGGGCCCGCTGAGCCGCGCTTCAGCCTCGCCACCAAGGCTACAGAACAAAATCGTGCGGTATACTGACCCGCCAGTAAAAAATTCCATGAAACCATTGGGCGGCTAATCCGTCTTTGTAATGAATGGGTTTTACAGCCACTGTGCACCTACGGCAAGGTCTCGAATGAATGCCGCGTACGGAGGAAAAATGCTTTTGACCATTGGTCGAGCCGCTCGATTGCTCGCCGTCATGAACCTAGGGACCCTGCTTTACGGAGCTTCAGCCCTTGCGGGCCCCGCGAGCGCGCCGGACTTCAAAGTCCCGGTGGAATATTACAAATTGTCCAACGGGCTGCATGTCGTGCTCTCGCCGGACCACACCGCTCCCACCATTTGCCTGGGCGTTTACTACCACATCGGATTCCGCATTGAACCGCGCGACCGCACCGGTTTCGCGCATCTTTTCGAACACATGATGTTCCAGGGCTCGCAAAATCTCGGCAAGATGGAATTCGTCAAGCTCGTGCAGCAAAACGGCGGCATCTTGAATGGCTCCACGCGCTTTGACTTCACCAACTATTTCGAGGTTTTGCCATCGAACAAACTCGAAACCGCATTGTGGGCGGAAGCCGACCGCATGAGCGGCCTGGCGGTGAACGAAGACAACCTGAAAAATCAGCAGGGGGTAGTTGGCAACGAAGTGAAGGTCAATGTCTTGAACAGTCCGTACGGCGGCTTTCCGTGGCTGGATATGCCGCAATACGCCAACACCAACTGGTATAACGCCCACAACTTTTATGGCGATCTGAAAGACATCGACGCCGCGACACTCTCCGATGTGCAGTCCTTCTTCAAAACGTACTACGCGCCTAACAACGCGGCGCTCGCCATCGTCGGCGATTTCGACTCAGCCGAAGCCAAAAAGTTCGTGGAGAAATATTTCGGCGGCCTCAAGTCCTCGCAGTTGCCGCCGCAGCCGGACCTTACAGAGCCTCGCCAGGAAAAAGAAAAACACGCTACCAAGAAAGATCCGCTGGCGACAAAACCTGCTCTGGCTCTCGGGTATCACATGCCCGATCGCAACACGCCGGAATACTACGCCATGGGCTTGATCGATCAGATGCTGATCGAAGGCGACGACAGCGTGCTGCATCAGGAGTTGGTGCAGAAGCGTGGATTTACCGGCAACGTAAACGGCGGCATCAACCTGCTGGGCACTCCCTGGAATTACAACGGGCCGATGTTGTTCATCACCAATCTGATCCACGATCCGGCCACCACCCCGGAAACCATCGTGCAAGCCATCGACAGTTCGCTCGAGCCGCTCCGCACCAAACCTGTCGACCAGAAAATGCTCGATCGCGCTTTGGTCAAGCTTCGCTCCGATCTGTACGACACCATCGGCGGGCAGGGCGGAATCGGTCTGGTCGATCTGCTCGCCAGTTTTGCGCTCTTCGACGACAACCCCGCGCGCGTAAATTCCTTGGTCGCCGAATATGAAAAAATAACTCCCGCCTTGATTCAAAAAACCGCGCAGGAATATTTGCGTCCCGAAAATCGCACCGTGCTGCTCATTGAGCCGCAGCAGCCGCCCGCCGCGGCGAAAGCGCCAGCGGCCGCGAAAGAGAACCAGTGATGGAGCGCACGATGAATCGCCTTATAGCCAATCCGCACGCGGTCAAACTGCGAATAAAAGCCGTTCCACGCACGATGAGCGTTCTCTTGGTTTGTGTTCTTTCGTTCTTTAGTATCGCCGCTCGCGCCCAGAAACAAACGCCGCCCGCCGGCGGTCCGCCGAAACCTTTCAACGTGCCCGCGCACGAAACTTACACGCTGCCGAACGGCATGCGCGTGACGCTGGTTCCTTACGGAATTATTCCCAAGGTGACCGTGAGCGTCGCTCTCCGCGCCGGCAATCTAAACGAGCCGCAGGAGCTTTTGGGCGTCGCGGACATTACTGGAGAATTGCTGAAGGAAGGCACCAAGACGCTCTCCGCCCAGGCACTCGCGGAAGCCGCGGCCCGCATGGGCAGCAGTCTGGGTGTAGCTGTCGGCCCGGACGAGACTGCCGTTGATATGGACGTATTGTCCGAATTCGGCGGCGACGCCGTAAAACTGTTGGCCGATGTGGTGATGCATCCGTCGCTGCCGGAATCGGAGTTGGCGCGCCTGAAAGCCAATCTGCTCCGGCAAGTGTTGGTGGCAAAATCCCGGCCGGGACAGATCGCGCTCGCGCGCTTCCGTAAAATTCTTTATGGCGATCACCCGTACGGTGAAATTTTGCCCAGCGAAGAAACCCTCAAGAAAATAACCATCGAAGACGCCAAGAAATATTACGCCGCTAATTTCGGCGCGGAACGCGCTCATCTCTACGTTGCCGGAAAGTTTGATGTGCCAAAAATGAAAGCCGCTATCGCTGCCGGCTTTTCGGACTGGAGCAAGGGCACCGCGCCGGTGCAGAACGCGCCGAAACCGAAGACCCAACGCTTGCTTGATGTCACCGATCGCCCCAATGCTCCGCAATCGACAATTTATGTAGGATTGCCGGTTCCCGATTCCACCAGCCCCGACAACATTCCGCTCACAGTAACCAACGCGCTCCTCGGCGGTTCCTTCGGTTCCAGAATTACCTCCAACATCCGCGAACAAAAGGGCTACACCTATTCCCCGAGAAGCGAGGTTTCGCGGAGATACCATGACGCGTACTGGGCGGAGGTTGCCGACGTCACCACCGCTTCCACGGGAGCTTCGCTGAAGGAAATTTTCGGCGAGATCGATCGTTTACAAAAAGAACCCCCGGGCGCGCCCGAATTGAAAGGTATCCAGAGCTACCTCTCCGGGATTTTCGTGATTCAAAACTCCACGCGCCAGGCGCTCATCGGCCAGTTGCGTTACGTGGATTTACAGGGGCTCGGTGAAGACTACCTCAAGAATTACGTCCAGAAAGTGAACGCCGTCACCCCCGAAGAATTGCAGCGTATGACCGCGAAATATATCAAGCCGGAGCAGATGACCATCGTGGTGGTCGGCGATAAATCAAAAATCACCGACCAGCTCACGCCGTACGCGGCCCACGCTGATGCGGCTAAATAGGTAATCCTGGCGTTTCAGTTCTATTCGGCGCGTCCAACCATCGTCATCCAACATTCGTAGCCATCGCATGTCTCTTCACCGCGGTTTTTTGCGAGTACAAATCGCGATCCGCCTCGGACAATAGCTTCTCTATCTTTCCGTTATCTCCGTGATACACGGCAGTGCCGATGCTCGCCGACATCGCGGGTTCCTCCGGGTCGTTGCGCATGATTTCCTGGATACGCAGCGCCACACTGCGCGCTTCTTTTTCTTGCGATTCCGCGAGCACCAGCACAAATTCATCTCCCCCATAGCGCGCCGCGGTGTCGATAGCCCGGCTGTGACCTTTCAAAATGTTTCCGAGGCGGCAAATCGCGCGGCTGCCGACTAAATGCCCGTGCGTATCGTTAATCGTTTTCAATCCGTCTACGTCGATAAGCAATATCGCGAACGGCCGGCCATTGCGGTTGCTGCGTTCGGTTTCCCTGTCCAATACCTCCAGCAATTGCCGGTAATTTGCCAAGCCGGTCAACGGATCGCTGACCGCGAGATGGTGCACCTGCTGAAACAGCCGCGCGTTGTCCAGCAGTCCCCCGCCCAGCGCCACGATGTAGCTCATCACCGTTAAGCTTTGCGCCAAAGCGAACGGCGCGTCCAGCAATTGTTCCGATTGGGAAGCCGCCAATTGCGCGCCTAGATTCAGCCACGCGGCTGCGTAGATCGCCCGATCGAACGCCGTCCCTTCATGGCTCAATCGCCTCCGGTACCACAGAACGCTCAACAGAAAAATCACTCCAGGCAGAAGTTGTTGCGGACTGGGGAATAAAGCCCCGGGGTGCGGAGAAACTTCGGGCGGCAATCGTCGCAGCGCGCTGGTGATCAGATACGTCAAGGCAATCACCAGCACCAGTGCGCCGACAATTTCCCGCCTTGGATAATGCGATCTCGGAATGAAACGCTCCACCAGGAGCGCCACCAGCAGGAGCAGCGCAAACAACATGCGGCTCACCCACCAGGCCACCGGGGCCCAGAGGAATCGCACCGGCGCATCGCGCAGAAGTTGGAAGAAAAGAACACTCGTGGCGGTGAGCACCGCTCCGGAAACCATGAAGCCGACACCCAGAATGAGTGAAATGCGATCTTGCGTGCCCTGAAACCGCACCAGGCTTACCGCGGCGAAGACAAACGCCAGCAATCCGGTGATGACCTGCAAATATCCTTGTAGCACTGGGTCCGGTTGCAGCGAAATGCCCCGCAACCAATAGGCGCCCACGAGGATGCAGGTGAATCCCGCGCCTTGAGAAAGTAAATTCGCGGTGGGTTTGGGGCTGTCCTTCAAAATCGCGAATGCCATGGAGTGTGCGCGGCACTGTCTCTGGTGCCGCTGTTTTATTTAACTACGCGGAGGCTCCTCGGGAATTCGTGGCCGTCTCGGAAAGTAAGCCAAGCGTTACCGGTCTATCGAACCTGTCGAAGTACAGGTAACCTGTTCGACGGTACGGCGACGCTAAATAACATTCCTGTGAATTGTTTTGGCCTCTGGCGTTTTAAACTTTGCGCTTGCGCGGCACACCAACTTCTTGCAGAGTTACTGCAATTGTTGCGAGTATTGAACCGATTCAATACCTGTCTCTTATACACATC
>CAXMLS010000012.1:0-4054 GCA_964194235.1 uncultured bacterium
GCCAACGTGCACGTTGGCAAGATCATTTTCATAAACGTCGCAGAGAATCCAGACCCGGGACAGGTCCGAGATCGTGAATGGATTCGGAGAGCTCAGGCCCTGCACGCCCGCAGCGTTCGTTACCTGCTGGTCTGTGATAACGCCGGAAGCCGGCGCGCGAATATCGACTATGGCGGTTGGATGATTGGTGTCGCCACCGAGCACGTGAAGACGCTCGGTGGTGTTCTCAACGTCGACCTTGGCTTTGTCCTCCGCGTCCTGCGCTACTTGTAAATCGTTTAAGGAAACAGCGCCCTTGTCGTACAACAGCTTTGACCGATCCAATTGAGTGCGCGCGAGCTGCTCATCCGCAACTGACTTTCGGTAATCGGAAAAAGCGCTGGAAATGTCAGCGCTTTGCACGCGCAACAAAAGTTGACCTTTCTTCACCGTGACGCCGAGACGTGCGTGAATCTCCACAACTCGGCCCGCGGCCAAGGAGATGACAGGAACGGTCCGGGAAATATCCGGACTTACCGTGCCGGTCGCGGTCAACTGTGATGTGGACGCATGCTCGACCGCCGCGGTCAGCGGAAACTGCTCGGGATGGTCCACCTGTACAACGTTGACGTCCGGCTCATGCTCGACCTTCGCTGGCGGAGGGGCCTCCGCTTTTGGATCTCCTTTGCCCTCGCTACAACCTGCCAGGAATAGGCCCATCGCGAGCAATCGGGCGGCAGCCTGAAAACTCGTGCGTCTCATTGGATAACCTCACGACCCACGGCAAGATTCAATTGGTTCGCTGCTTCCAGATAAGCGGCGACCAGGTTCAAGTAGTTGACTTCCACGCTCCGGTATTCGGCTTGCGCGTTCAGAAACTCGAGGAGAGATGCGGCCCCGTGCTCGTACGAAAACGCAATCGTGTCCCGGATTCGCACGGCCTGCTGCAGGTACTTGTCCCTATACGGCTTAAGAAGAGTCACCGTGCTCGTTACCGAAGCGTAGGCAGAATCCACATCGCTGAATACCTGAGCCTTCGTTGCGTCCGCCAGCCTTTCGGTGCGCTCAATGTCCAACTGCGTGCGCAGCTTTTCGCCCTGATTCCGATCAAAAATCCGCAGCGGCACGCTGAAGCCCACGCCCACGTACTGACGCAATGGAGGTTGATAGCTTAAGAACGCTTGAGACACTGACGGAAAGCCGGCGTCGATGTTAATGGTTGGATCCACCGATCCGTTGGCAACGGCCAGCCGGTGATCGGTTCTTGCCTTGTCGATGGACTGCAGCGCCGCCCTCAGGTCCGGTCGTGTATCGAGCGCCGCTTGGCGCACCTCGTCAAGAGGGGCGACTTGCGATGAAAAATCGAAAGCACCCGTGACATCGAACTGATCTACCGGTGTGCGGTCATTCAAAAGCGTGAGAAGCTGGATCTTCGCAGTTTCCAGACTCTCTTCCGCGCTCTGCAAGTCGGATTCGTACTGTACGCGCTGCAATTCCAGCCGGTCCAGATCAACCTGGGCAATCGCTCCGGCCTTAGAGCGCTCGCGGTTCACGTCCAACACATGGTCGTAATACGATAGATTTTCCTTGGCGAGCGCGAGAATGGCCTTTTCCTGAAGCGTTTGCACAAATGCCGCGCGCAAATTGGAAAGCAACGTCCTTTGCAGATCGGCCTGGCTAGAAGCGGCAATTCCGGTCGCTTTCTGAGCGCTTTCGCGCCGCAGTTCTCGCTTGCGCTGGCGCTCGTGGAGATAACTGAACGAGGTGAGAAGGTTCGAAGCCGAGAAGGGACTCCCCTGCGTCGTGTGGCCAACCTGATCGAGGGTGAGCGATAGCTGGGGGTTTGGTCGCATGTACGCGGTAATCTCCATAGCTTTCGACTCGTCAATCCCAATCTGTCCCGCGCGCAGAGACGGATTCGACGCCTCAAATCGGTCTCGCACCTCCTGCCAGGTCAGCGCTCTTTGGGCGAAACCGCTCTTCGCCAAGACCATCGTTATAAAGAGCAGAATGCATAGACGTCGCAAAAAACGTCTCATGAGACCTCCCCGTCCTCTCTTGCCACGAACTGAACCACGACGTTTGTTTGTGCGGGCCCGCAGCGATGGCGGGCCGCTACTTAAGACATGAGGGTGTGACGACGTAAGGGCTACCGGGCAGTCGGAAGAACTGTACGAATGCGCGCGAGCGTTTGGCTCTGCTTATTCCCGAACAGCCCATCTACAGATGAGGAGAGTAGGAAGGTGGAGCCCGACCGAAGGAGGAAACGATGGTAGAAAGAGCTGCAAATTGTGAAGATGACGAAATCGGGAGTCTTGTTTTGTTCGGAGGTGAAAAGGCCCTGTCGCCCTCTTCGTAGTCTCCTGAGAGATAGCGCAAGGAAAGGGCTGCGGAAGCGTCCCTAATCTCATCCGTAGTGTAGGTCCAAGACCTTTCAGAAGTCTCGAAGGCTCCCGGAAATGCAGATGGATCGGACGGCGTAAAGTTTCCCCGACCATCGTTCAAAAGGACAGCGACGGGCCGGTTCGTCCAGGATGTTGTAACGACAACATCCACAAAGTCGTCGCCGTTGACATCGCGTGATGCGATCTGGAGTCCACCAGTCGGTGCCGTGATGCCCAGGGTCTGTCGCGATCCGGTGCTCAACTGGAATGCGATCCAGTAACGTGTATTCCAGGAGTCGTTTTGTCCGACCTGAACGGTAGCGAGATCGGGCCGACTGTCGCCATCGAAGTCTGCTATGGCAAATTGTGATGTGACTTGCGCGGAAGAAGCAGGCCAACTCCGAGGACCAGCAGACGCTGCGTTTCCGAAGGGCGCGAAGCCCATGGCCAGGCACAACAATGCAAATGCCACACTGGCGGCTCTAGGCCAAGAAAGATTCCGTGGATGCAGTGTTTTCATGATCCCAGACTTACAAATTCGTAAGACGATAAGCCAGCCTTCAATCCCGCATGATCTGGACCGCTTCGCGGTCAACAGCGAAAGGATACCATCCATGTCGTTGAGCACACAATCTTCTCTGGAAACTGTGCACGATTTGATTCATCGATCCGGGCAATGATAAGTAAGCATTTGAAAAGGTCCACTTCTCTGCCGACTTTCCTGTATTTTAGAGACGGATTGAGAGGAGAGAATCCATGGAAAAGGAAAAGGTCTGCGCCAAGATTCGAGAGGTCGGCATCGTTCCTGCGGTTCGAACATCCTCGGCTGAAGATGCCTGCTTTGCTGCTGAAGTAGTCGCCAAGAGCGGCATTCCCATCGTGGAGATCACCATGACGGTGCCGGGCGCGATAGACGTCATTTCTCACCTCGCGAAAAATCTCCCGGATGTGATCGTCGGTGCGGGAACTCTCTTGGACTTAGAAACGGCCCGCCTCTGTGTGGACGCTGGTGTCCACTTCTTGACCAGTCCTGGCCTCGATCTAGGGATCGTGGAATTCGCTGCAAAGGAAAAAATGTGCGTGATGGCAGGAGCACTCACACCCACCGAAGTGATCACAGCATGGAAAGCTGGGTCTGATTTCGTGAAGGTGTTTCCTTGCGCTCAAGTGGGTGGCGACAGCTACATTCGGGCGCTGAGGGGACCATTGCCACAGGTCCCGCTGATCGCCGCCGGTGGCGTGAACCAGCAGACGGCAGGTAATTTCATCCTGGCAGGAGCGGTTGCGATTGGCATAGGCCGTGAGTTGATCCCAAAGGAGGCCCTTCAGCAACGGCAAGAGGGACGAATTCGCGAATTAGCGCGCAGGTTTCTAAATTTCGTACAAACAGCTCGCAGCCAGAGAGCTGCGCCTCAGGTGCTTGACGTGTAGAGTCAGACAGACTCGTCGGCTTGCCATCCGTACCGCGAAATTTGAGCCCGAAGCCGACGTCGCCTTGATGGTGCTGGGGGAAAACCCCACTGTGAAGGAATCCCGGTAATCGAGAAAAACCGAGGGAGCTTTGAGGGAGCAATAGAGATTCCTTTGCATGCCTCATCGTTCCTTTTCAATGACTTAGTGTTCCTTCGCATTCCTCGTAAGTCCTTGTAATTCCGTCAGTTGTTGTTTTCGATCCCCACCGCCCCTACCAA
>CAXMLS010000013.1:0-4370 GCA_964194235.1 uncultured bacterium
GAGATGTGTATAAGAGACAGTCATAATATGGCTCGCATAACCGCAATCTTACCGGCATCAGGCCTGGGTACGCGCATGGGCGCGGACACTCCTAAGCAATTTCTGGAGCTCGACGGCACGCCCATCGTAATGCATAGTCTCCGCCGCATGGCCTCGTGCGCGTTGGTTACGGACATTATCATCGCAACGCGCGCCGATGTGGTCGCGTCGCTGCAGGCCACCGTGCAAGCCGAGAAATTCAAGCAGCAGGTGCGTGTCGTGCGCGGAGGAGACTCGCGCCAGGAGTCGGTAGCACGTGCGTTGCGGGAAGTGCCGGACGATACGGAGATAGTGCTGGTGCACGATGCCGTGCGTCCGTTTGTGACCACCGAGCAGATCGTGCGCGTGATTGAGGAAGCGCGTAAGTGCCAGGCGGCGATACTGGGGATACCCGCGATGGACACGGTGAAGGAAGTGAAACGCGCCAGCCTGCCGGAAGACGTCGCGTTGATTACCGGAACTATTCCGCGTGAGAGAGTGGTGCTGGCGCAGACGCCCCAGGCCTTTGCCACAAAACTTTTGAAAGAAGCATTCGCGCGCGCGGAAGCCGACGGAGTCAACGCTTCCGACGAAGCGGGATTGGTGGAACGGCTCGGCCATGATGTGCATGTGGTGCTGGGTTCCGAACGCAATATGAAGATCACGCGGCCGGCGGACATGGAGTTGGCGCGGTTTTATCTCGAGCAGGAGCGCCAAAAAAAATGAGCATGCGCTGCGGAATCGGCTACGACCTGCACCGCCTGGAGGCCGGACGCAAGCTGATCATTGGTGGCATGGAGCTGCCCTTCGACAAAGGGCCGGTGGGGCATTCCGATGGCGATGTGCTGGCCCACGCGGTTTGTGATGCGCTTTTTGGCGCGGCCGGATTGGGTGATATTGGCGCGCACTTTCCGGACACCGATCCCAAATGGAAGGGAGCGGACAGCCTGGTGTTTCTCGAGCACGCGGCGAAGCTGCTTCGAGAGAAAAATCTCGTGATCGAACACATCGACGCGGTGGTCATCCTGGAAAAACCCAAGCTAGGCCCGCACTTTCCAAAAATGCGAGAAATTATTGCGAAAGCCTTGGACGTAACCAGCGACCGCGTCCACCTGAAAGCCAAGACCAACGAAGGCGTCGATGCCATAGGACGCGGCGAGGCCATCGGCGCTTACGTAGTAGCCACGCTGAAAACTAGCTGATTCCGGAAAACGACGGGCTAACGGGTTTTGTGATTTTTCTTTGTGTAGCTGGTCTGCTGTAAACTCACGTCCGTGTCCTTCGACCCTCAACCCGATCGAACTGCCATTCCAGAAAATAAGTTCAGCGCCTCCGATGTTGCGGAAATTCTTCGTGAACACGGATGGTTCGAGGACGCAGACATTTCGCAATCGCAGTTCGCATGGATGGAACGCACCGCAGCGATGCTGGGTTCCCACGCCGCCGACCGCGCAGCGCTGGGTGGCCTGCTCGCGTTGATCTTCCAGTACGACGCGCATGAAGTGCTCCAACGAACCGAAAGCCACGCCGTACTTGCGCGTTACGGAGCGCGAGACGTTTTGCGCCGGCTGGCGTTGCTGCTTCTCGATGGCCACGCCCTCGATTCCGAAAGATTCAAACAAATCATCACGTCCATGAAAGAAGGCTCGGATTTGCGCAGCCGGGATTTATTTCATCCCATCCGCCTGGCATTGGCGGGACGGGCGGGCGACGGAGAACTCGATCGCGTGATTTTGTTGTTGGATGAAGCGGCCGCGCTGCCATTCGCTAAGACCGTGAAATCGGCGCGAACACGAATACTTGAATTCTGCGCCGCGCTGGATTAGCCGATGAGACCTCATTATTTTCTCGCAAGCGTTTCTGATGACCGCGATTGCATCGTAGATGCGTCTTTTCGCCTTTCGCAAGCAACGGTAGACTGAACATCCATGTCTCCTTCCACTGACCGGCTGACGGGAATTAATGCGGTTCGCGAAGCATTGCAGGCAGGCAGCCCGATAGATCGCATCGTGATCGCGCGCGGGCGGCAGGATACCCGCACGGAAGAGATCGTGCAGTTGGCGCGCGGCAGGGGAATTGCGGTGCGTTTTGAAGATCGCACTCAGATCGACCGGCTGGCCAATTCGAAAGATCACCAGGGAGTGGTGGCTCTCGTTGCGGCGCGGTCTGCGGGGTCCTTGGAAGACATTCTGACGCACGCCAATGCCGCGGGTGGCCGCGCCGGCGTCATCGTGCTGCTCGATGGCGTGGAAGACCCGCACAATCTGGGAGCGATCATTCGCACTTCGCTTGCGGCAGGAGCACACGGCGTGGTGATTCCAGAACGGCGCGCGGTAGGACTTACCGATACGGTAGCGCGAGCTTCCGCCGGAGCGCTGGCACATTTACCCATCGCACGAGTCACCAATCTTGTGCGCGCGATGGAGGAATTAAAGGACGCGGGATATTGGCTGATCGGTTTGGACGAGTCCGCCGACAAACGGTATACCGACGTGGACTACACCTCGCCGGTAGGAATTGTTTTAGGCGGAGAAGGCAAAGGCTTGCACGAGTTGACGCGCAAGCGTTGTGACTTTGTAGTTTCGCTGCCGACGACTGGGCCGGTGAAATCGCTGAACGTTTCGGTGGCTGCGGGCGTGGTGTTGTTCGAGGCCTTGCGCCAGCGCAACGCGAAAACCAAATAACTTTACATGTGCGTGCGCCTTGTTGGTGGGACGCAAATTTTATTTGTCGTACTGAATCAGCGAAAACACATCCAGCCCGGGAAGTTTGGCTCGGCCTTTCAGGAACGTCAGTTCGACGGCGAACGCCGCGCCCTCCACCTTGCCGCCCAGTTGCTGAATAAGTTTCGCGGTAGCTGCCGCGGTGCCGCCGGTAGCCAGCAGGTCGTCGCAGATGATGACGCGATCTCCGGGTTTCACCGCATCTTCGTGAATCTCCAGCGTGTCCGTGCCGTATTCCAAAGCGTAAGAAATACTCGCGCATTTGGCCGGCAATTTTTTCGGTTTTCGAACTGGCACAAATCCGGCATTCAGCCGGTACGCCAGCGCCGGAGCGAAAATAAATCCGCGAGCTTCGATACCGGCGACGGTATCAATGGTGTGGCCATCGTAGTGCGCACATAAGCGGTCGATCAACGTGTGAAAGCCACGTTTGTCTTTCAGCAGCGTGGTCAGGTCGTAAAACAAAATTCCCGGCTTGGGATAATCGGGGACCTCGCGGATAAGCTTTTTCAGATCGTCCATTCAAATGGCTCCTGTGGTCGCACCTGTTTGTGATTTGAAGACTGCAGAAGACTACTCAATCGTTCCGGCCGATTACAAATACTTGTTCATACTGTGGATCGTGTGCCGCCACTTCCTCGCGCACTTCCGTTACGCTCGAAAATCGCGGGCCGCGTTCCAGCATGCTGCGCAGCTCCCGGAGTTGTTGTGGCGTCCCGATTACAAACACCTCGACGCGGCCATCGGTAAGATTTCGTACGTAGCCCCCGACTTTAAGCTTGGCCGCGGCGCGTTGCGTAAAGTAGCGGAACCCGACGCCTTGCACCACGCCTGAGACCGTATACTTTCTGGCTTGTTTCTGTTCGCTCACGAATCTGCAAAATTGTAGCAGACAGCTGGCGTGTATGAAAAAGGCGGAGCGCCAAAGTTTGCGAAATCGCTATACGGTCGAATGGAGCAGGTTCGACGGGTAGGTGCGGTAAACTGAAGCGGTAAACCTGAGTGAAGTTGATCGAGCGGCTTTCAGTGCTTGTTCGCGCATCCAACATGATATGCATCGAGATATGAACTGCCTGTACTTTTCATCGCCATCGCACAGGTGTCGCATCAGTTTGCCGATAGCGCTGCTCCTTGCCGCATGGCCCGTTAGCGGAGCCATAGTAAGAGCGCAGGAGTCCACCCAAGGCCCCATGGCGGCCCCACCGGAACATCACGTCAGCCGTATCGGCACAGAGATCGAGCCGCCGGCGCCCCCTTCGTTGCCGCAAGAAGAAATCATTCGTCACTTTTCGCAGAAAGAAGACGAATACCTGCTCTCGCGCACCCGCTACAATTTTCGAAAAAGTGTGCGTATCCAGGAATTCGCCCCGGATGGGGGCGTGGCCGGAGAATTTCTGCGGGTGACGGAATATTCCAAAACGCCAGATGGTAGGCTCGTGGCCAAAGCCGTCGAGAAGCCGCAGTCCACCCTGCAGGGGATTTATCTGGCTCCGGAAGATCTCGATGCGCTCGACCGTATCCCGGCATTTCCACTTACGGCGAGCCAGCTATCAAAATACGAACTCAAATACCTGGGCAAGGAACAAGTCGACGAAATCGAGTGCTATATATTCCAGGCGAAACCTAAGG
>CAXMLS010000014.1:0-4436 GCA_964194235.1 uncultured bacterium
GGGCTCCATGGCGGTGTTGCCCCACGCGAGCAATTCCATGCGGACACCTGGGGTGGTCTCCAAAATTTTCCGTTGCGCGCGGCGCACCAGTCGCGGATTTGGCTCCGTGGCGTCGAAAAGAGAATGAATATTGGTGCGATAAAAACGGGCGATGCGTCGGAGAGTAGCGACGGAGGAACGCATCTGTCCGCGTTCGAGGCTGCTGAGGAAGCCGACGGATATACCGGTGGCGCGCGCAACCTGAGCGAGCGAAAGTCTCCGGCGCGTGCGCAAACGGCGAAAATGCTGTCCGGGAGCGTGCCTGGCGTCAGGCGGGGCGACCACCAGGCCCTGACGCTTCAACACGTGCACGATGGCGACGGGATTCAGTCCGCGCGCGCGGCGCAGAAAAATAGCGCGGCGCAGCATGCGAATGTCGGATTCGCTATATTCGCGGTAACGGCTTTCGGTGCGGCGCGGGGCCACCAGGCCCAGCGCTTCCCACGCGCGCAGGGCGGACGAGGAAATGCCGACACGTCGCGCGACTTCGCTGATGCGCAGCGGACGCGTGGTCACGCGTTTCGCCGATTCGCCGGATGAATTTTTTCTACTTGACACCGGTGCCGACCTTCACTAAGTTTGCTGGATTATAGTAAGGTTTCGGGAACACAGCAACCTCGAAGAATCGATACAAATAAAGAAGTTTTCGCGCTAAGCGAAACTGGGGCGGTTTATGAAAGTCGATTATTCAAATATTTCACTAGGTTTATGCCGGCGTTTGGGAATGCTGTGCGTTTTACTGGCTACGATATTCGTGGCGCCGTACGCAGGAGCGCAAAGCACCGGCGGGCGCATTCGCGGAACAGTGACGGATATCAGTGGAGCGGCGGTGACGGCGGCGAACGTAACGCTGCGCAATGAGGCCACCGGCGCGGAGCGGCAGACGCAAAGCGGGAACAACGGCGAATATGGGTTTTTGGAAGTACCGGTCGGCGTGTACACGCTGGAGTCGCAGCAGACGGGCTTCAAAAAGTATGTGGGCAAGGGGCTCACGCTGGAACTAAACGCGATCCTCACCGTGGACGTGGTGCTGCAGGTGGGAGGATCGACGGAAACGGTGGAAGTGACTGGCGCGCCGCCGGTGGTCGACACCACTTCTACCCAATTGGGCGCAGTGGTGAATGAGCGGTCGGTGAGCGAACTGCCGCTGGCGCAACGCGATGCGTATCAGTTGCTACAACTTCAGCCTGGTGTGCAGTCGCAGCTTGGCGTGGATTCGGTGTATGGCAGCGATCGCGCGGGCGTGGTGTCGGTGAATGGCGGCCGCGGCCGCGACAACAATTTCACGGTGAACGGGGGCGACGGCAACGATCAATTTGCGAATTTGCCCGCCATCCAACCGTCACCCGACAGCATTGCGGAGTTCCGGGTGCTGACCAACACCTTTGACGCGGAATATGGACGCAACTCCGGCGCGGTAGTGAACGTGGTAACGAAGTCGGGAACAAATAATTTTCACGGAAACGTGTATGAATTCTTCCGAAACCAGGGGCTGGACGCTAAAGGATTTTTCGACACGACAAAGTTGGATTATCTGCAGAATCAGTTCGGCGCCACCTTTGGCGGGCCGATACGACATGACAAAACTTTTTTCTTCGTGACGTATGAAGGCAATCGATTGCGCAAGGGCAGTTCTTCGGACACGGTTGGAGTGCCGAGCCTCGCGGAACGCAGCGGGGACTTCTCGGGCGGAGCGACATTTGCCGGAACTCTGGCGAACGCGAATATTTTGAATAACCGCCCAGGATGTTTGGCCGCGCTGGGATCCGGGCCCATCGCCGATGGGACGCCGTACTCCGATATTTTCGTAAACAATCAGATACCGACGGCGTGTTTTGATCCAACAGCGGTTGATCTACTCAATCAGTTTGTGCCGCTCCCCAATCGCGCTGATGGAACATTCCAAGATGTACCTGTGGGTCATGAACGCTCTAACCAATTTACGCTGAAGATCGACCATGAGTTGACAAAGAATCAGCATCTGACGGGTTACTACTATCTGACGCAGCATTATCTGGCGAAACCCTTCGCGCGATTCCAGTCTGGTGGCGCGAGCCTGCCGGGATTTGGCGACTTGACGGATGAACGCATCCAGCAATTCAACGTGAGCCATACCTGGACGCTGGGATCTACGGCCGTCAATGAAGCGCGATTTAATTTTTTCCGGGAAGGCCAGGGGCAGTTCCTGCACCCGCAGAAAACTAACCTGGTGACAGATTCCTGCGCCACAGTTCCTTCCACGGAGTGCTTTACGGACCCCAACAATCCGCGGCTCGGCATTACGCCCAATCTGGGCGCGACTCACGAAGGCGTGCCATTCATCAGCCTCTCCGGCGGATTCAGTATCGGGAATAACTTCGAAGGCGAACTGCCGCAGATCGGCAGCACCGTTCAGTTTTCCGATAATTTCAGCAAAGTAATTGGAAATCACAGCGTGAAATTTGGCGGGGACTTCCGCTACCAGAAGTTCGATCAGACCTTGTACTTCGACGTGAACGGACAGTATTTATATTTTGGCGGCGGTCCCAACGATCCGGGATTTTCGGATCTGTTCCCGAACTACCTGCTAGGACTGGTGGATCAATACGGACAAGGTTCAGCGCAGCAAGAGAGAGTGCGTAGCAAAGCGGTCTATTTGTTCGCGCAGGACAGCTGGAAGATTAAACCCAACCTGACACTGAATTACGGTTTGCGCTGGGAATTGAACACCCCGCTGACCGACCAGGGACAAAAGGTGCAGACGTTTATACCCGGACAAAACACGACCATTTATCCCTGCCAACTTTCGGCGGATTCAGCTGCAAATTTCGCGGCGCTGGGCGTAGCCAACCCGGATTGCGTGAATACTGGAGTACTGCCCACTGGGTTGGTAGTCCCGGGCGATAAAGGAATTCCAAAGGGACTGACCAACACCTATTACAAATCATTTGCGCCACGCCTTGGTGTGGCCTGGAGCCCTGGTGCGACCGACGGAATAATGGGAAAGATTTTTGGCGGCCCGGGGAAAACCAGCGTGCGCGCCGGTTTTGGAATGTTCTACAACCCGGTGGAGCAACTGGTGCTGGAACAATTCAGCGCGGAGCCTCCTTTCGGCGGCAGTACATTTGTGTTCAACACGCTATTCAACACACCGTTCTTGAATCAGGACGGAGTGACTGTCTCGCCCAATCCATTCAATGGAATACTAAGCCCGCCCCGCGGTCAGCCAGTGGACTGGTCGGTATTTCGGCCTATTCTGCTATTCGGACAATTCCCAACGCATCTCCGGCCGCAATATGCGGAGCAGTACAACATTGGAATTGAGCGTGAAGTGGCGAAGGACTTGGTGCTGACCGTGCAGTACGTCGGACGGCAGGGCCACCGGTTGCTGGCGTCGCAGGATTTGAATTATGGTAACGCCCAGACTTGTAATGACCTGCAAAGCATTTCTGATACGACAGGGGATGCTAATCTAGCGTGCGGAGCGTTCTTCGCGGACAGCGCTTTTACGATTCCGGCGGGCGAAATACCGCCGGGATTTACATTACATTTGCCGTACGGATCGGTGCCCACGGTTACCGGCCCGAATGCGAATCCTATCACGCTGGTTGGGTTGCGCCGGTACTCGTCGCCAAATTGCGAACCGACCACCGGGGTCGGTTGCCCGGCGGATGGCATTCCGGTTTTCTCCAGCGTTTTCACGCAGAGGACCATTGCCAATTCCGCGTATAACGCGCTGCAGGCCAGCTTGGAGAAGCATTTCTCACACGGGTTGCAATTCCTCGCGGCTTACACGTTCGGCAAGTCCATTGATTACGCTTCGACGTTTGAAAACCTGGTGGACCCCATAAACCCGCGGCGCGATCGCTCGCTTTCTTTGTTCGATGCGAGACATCGCTTCGTTCTCAGTTATCTGTGGGAAGTGCCAGTTCCAAAGTATGAAGGCATTAAGGGCAAGGTCTTGAACGGCTGGTCCATTTCCGGAATCACCACATTCCAGTCGGGCTTCCCCATTCGCATCACCTCACAGGACGACGTGGAGCGGCAGGGCAGTTTCGATTTCGAAACGCCCGGCGAACCTAATCTCACAGCGCCATTTCATAACTGGGATATAAGGAAGCACGACGGTTTCGGGTTTGATCCAACCTTGTTCACAAATAGCACCGTGCAAATAGGCACGATTGGCAATGCACCGCGCACCATCTGTTGCGGGCCCGGGCTTAATAATTGGGAATTTGGATTTATGAAAAGTACGCCGCTCGGTGAGCGTTTGCGCATGGAGTTTCTCGGGCAGGTATTTAACGCTTTCAATCATGCCCAGTTCTATCAACCGGATGGAAATATTACGGATGGATCGGATTTTGGGCGGGTCAAACGCGCGCGCGAGCCGAGACTTATCCCTGTCTCTTATACACATC
>CAXMLS010000015.1:0-1899 GCA_964194235.1 uncultured bacterium
AGATGTGTATAAGAGACAGACACAGGAGTGACCCAAGCCAGCGCTGAAACCAGGAAGACAGCTGCAAAAAGGAAGCGCGCGGTTTTCACAGCACACCGCCAGTCTTCGCATTCACGGCAGTATCGTGCGCGGGTGAGGGCAAAATCGGCGGGCGATCGGTGGAGCTTTCCTTTTTCTGAACTTCCAGTTCGGAAGTCAAAATCGCCGGAGATGCGGCCGAAACTGGCACCGAGCCGGATTCTGCGCCGCAATAGCCGTTGAACACTTCCGGCGTATCTCCGGTGGCGACGATCTTCGTGAGCGCCGCGAGCGGCGTTCCCACAATGTCCACACCGCGCACGAGTTGATCGGGACGGCCATCCGCAAATACTTTATAGACGACCAACGGGAGCACCTGGAATGCCTGCGGCTGGCCGCGGCCGGTGAAGGTGAAGCCACCGGCGATATCGTCAATCAAGAGCCCGAAAGGTTTGTTTTGCGCTTTGATTAATTCGATCAACTTGGCACGAAGCTGATCGTTGGTGACAGTTTTATTGCTTTCGACAATGAGGTTGCCCTGGCGGGAAACCGGCGTGGCACCCAGCTGACGTCGGCCATGGCCGTTGGAATGTGGGAAGTCCGCCAGCGGTGAGCGAGACATTTCGAAATTTTTTAGCACTCCGTGGTCCACGAGGGTGACGCGTTGCGCCGGAACGCCTTCATCGTCGAATTGATAAAAGCCCAGCAGTTCCTGAGAGCCGAGGCGTTTTTTTGTGGTGTCGTCCACGATGGTGAGGAAGCTTGGCAGAATTTGCTCGCCGACCTTATTCGAAAAGGTCTGGCCTTCAGTAACATCTTTTTGCCGGTGACCTTCGTCGCGGTGGCCAAATACCTCGTGAAAGAAGACCGCCGCCGCGCGTCCTGTAAGTAAAGCAGGGCCTACGGTCGGATCGTTAATGGGCGCGGCGACAAGTCCTTCCAATTCCTTGCGCATCGTAGCTTCCGCGGCGTAAACAGCCTTTTCGTCGGGAGCATCCGCGGGATTCACCCAGTCGAAATTGTAATAACGATTGATATCCATGCCATCCGGAGCTTTGCCCTGGATGAACAGTTCCAAGCGATAGCGAATCTGACCGAATTGCAGTTGCGTGCCTTCGCTATTTACCTGGTAGTCGTTTTGGGCCTGTCCGCTGAAAGTTACAATGGAATTGATGACTGCCGTGGAATCCCGAAAAGATTTTGTATACGCGCGGACTTTTTCTTCCCACGGCTTGCGATCGACAGCCATGGAAACCTGTTCACCGACATAGGTGTGAGGATCTTCCCTGGAAAAGTCTGGGGCGCGACCTTCCGCGGTCTCTACTTTCACTTCTTTTCCGGTTTTGATCTTGATCAGCGCTTCGGAGGATGCGCGGTATTGCTTGTCCGTTTCGAGCCAGATAGCTCGGCGCAGAATCTCCGCATCGTCGTCGACCGGTACGGATGTTCCAGGGCCGCCATTCGCTTGCTGCCGCTCGCCTACTTTATGGGAATTATCCAGTGCGTACGTTCCCGTACGGACGGAAACCTCTAGCCAGCGATTGCGTGCCTCGGTGCTGGTCAATAACGCTCCATTCGAACCGGAGACATCCGCGCGCTGCGTGTCCGTGACGGTGTAACCCACAAAGTACGCAGGGGGGTCCTGCGCTTTCAAAGCTTTGAAGGAACGTTCGAGTTCCGCCTGCAAAGCCGCAAGGACGGGCGAGCGTTTGGCAGGTGCATCTGGGGGGGCAGCAAGCAGAGATGGTGTTGCCGAGCCGAGCACGGTCAACATACACACGATATTCCAACGACTACGCATCCATAAGATCAAGGGAGCCTCACAAGCGATTTGACGGGAGCACGAATTAGTCAGTGTACGCCCTGTCTCTTATACACATC
>CAXMLS010000016.1:0-1540 GCA_964194235.1 uncultured bacterium
ATCAACGACAAGCACATCGAAACCATCTCGCGGCAGATGATGCGCTGGGTCAAGGTCGAGGATGTGGGCGACACCACATTCCTGCTGGAAGAGCAGGTGGATAAATTCCGCTTCCGCGAAGAAAACGATCGCATCATTGCCGAAGGTGGACGTCCCGCAACCGGCCGTCCGCTGCTCCTGGGTATCACTAAGGCTTCGCTGTCGACCGATTCATTTATCTCGGCGGCAAGCTTCCAGGAAACCACCCGCGTTCTTACCGAAGCGGCGGTGGCCGGCAAGGTCGACTATCTCCGCGGCCTCAAGGAAAACGTCATCATGGGCCGGCTGATTCCTGCCGGTACGGGTCTCGAGCACTACCGCAGCATTCAGTTGCTGACGGAAATGCCACCCCCGGCGCCGATGGACGAAATTCCGGAGGCTGCCGAACTTACCGCCGAAGAAGCCGCGGCGCTGGACTTCCTGCAGAAGGATACGGAAGCCGACGCAGCCACCGAAGGCTAAACCACTTAACTAGCACAGTGACATTTGTTGGAATTCCCGCGGCGCCTCGACAAAATCGGGGCGCCGTTTTCGTTGTCCTAACTGTTAGGTACCTTCAGGAACCGCGTGCGGCGGCCTCCATTGCCCAGCGGGGGATACGTTCCTACAATCGTTACAGGCTGAGTTATGCAGCCATGGGACCACGATCCCAGTTTTAATGTCCATGAGCGAAAATCGTACATACACGCCGCCAGAGACCCCGCCCGCAGGCGGGAAGCCGACGGTCGCTTCTCGCCTGGAACATTTTGAGAAACGGCAAAACGAGCTGTGGCGGCTAACCTTTTTCCTGCTGGCGGTGTTATCTGTAGTTTTTGCCTTTGTGTCCTGGGATAACCTGCGCTCTTTCACGCATCGGTTTGAAGCTCTGCCCATCGGGCTGGTCGTGCTCATTGCCTTGTTTGGCGTTTACATCTGGAAGCGCACCCAGGAAATTTCTGAACTTCGCGGATTGGTGCGCGGCATTGAGCAGCGGGATTCGACTCCGCCAAACGAAAAACAGCTCGATCAGCTTTTTGAAATAATCGGCCATTCGCAACAGGGCTATCGCGATCTAATCGATTCCTTTGACGATGTTTTGATCGCGATGACGCTCGAAGGGAAAATCCGCGCCGTCAATCGCAGCTTTTCCGATCTGGTAGGCGCCTCCTACCAGCAGATCATCGGCAACTCGGTATCCGAATTTGTGCAAGAAGCTCCTGGCCAAGGCAACAACCTGGTGCAGCGAACCCTGCCAAAATTTCTGGAGCGCCGCACCTGGTCCGGGGTAATACAGGTGCAGCTTAAAAATCAACCAGGCGTGTTTTATTTTGACTGCGTCGCGCACGCCATGGTGCGTGCGGACAAGGTTCACGGGATAACGATTTTGGCGCGCGACGTTACCGCTTCGCGCAAGACCGAAGCACGCTTCACCGAACTTTTCGAGACGCTGCAGGAAGGCATCTACATCGTGGACCCGGCCGGGGCCATCCTCGATGCCAATCCGGCGCTGGTGCGCATGCTG
>CAXMLS010000017.1:0-11225 GCA_964194235.1 uncultured bacterium
GATGTGTATAAGAGACAGGCGCTATACGGGCGACGATGCCGGTTCGCTGGAACACTTTGCCGCCGCATTGCAGATCGATCCCACGTTCTTCACCAGCCAGCTGGGACTGGGCGACACGCTTACTTTAATGGGCAATTATGACGATGCACGACTCGAGTATGACAAGGCCATCAGAGTATCAGAAACGCAAAGAGATCTGTTTCATGCGCGTCACCAAAAAGCGTTGATCTATTTCTGGGAAGGGCGCCATGAGCAGGGCCGCAAGGAGCTGGCTGCTTTGGCGAAGGAAGCCGCTAATAAACACGAAGGGCAGGCACAATTTGAGATCGGGCTGACCGCCGCGATGCTGGCGGGCGACGATGCGACGGAACTGCAACAACTCCGGGCCCTGGAAGCTAGCTTGCAGAATAACGTTGGCGGCATGACTGGCTCCGAACGCGGAGGCGCGCTGGCTACCGTGCTTTGCGAGGAAGCACGCATTGCTTCGCGGAAAGGGTCGCGCGACGTGGCGCAGCAGGCGATCAACAAGCTGGCAAAGTTCGCCGCGCAATCGGGCGACCTGGTGGTGGGAAACAGTTACGAAACAGCACGCGGCTATCTGCTGTTGGCGCAGGGTGATCTGTCCGGCGCGACCGATGAGCTTGCCGCCGACCGGACCTCGCCAATAAGTATGCAACTGCTCGCGACTGCCCAGGAAAAATCGGGCGACCATGCCGCCGCGGCAGAAACGCTTGCGCAACTGAAATACCAGCGCGCGTCAACCGTGAAATGGTACCTGGCGAGCCAGAACAACGAGATCGGGCAATAAAAAAACCGGGGCAGGTTATCCTGTCCCGGTTTTTTTATCGCCATTCGATTACAAACGGATTCACCACATGTGCGCGCGTGGTCGGTTAAGCCTCAGCGAGATGCTGCGCGACTCAGCTAGTTGGGCGTCACGCTCGTTTAACGAGACGCGTGAGACCGACGAGGATTACGGCTCCGACGAACGCTACCACGATCGAACCGATCGTTCCGCCGGCGCCGATGCCCATCTTTCCGAATATCCAGCCGCCGAGAATACCTCCCAGAATTCCCAGCACGATGTCAGCGAGCACACCGTACCCGCCGCCTTTCATTACCTGACCGGCTAGCCAACCGGCGATCAGCCCTACAACTATCCACCAGATTATTCCTCCACCTGCCATCGCTGCCTCCTTATAACGAGTCGTGTGACTGGCTTATTGGCAAAACGTTCACCGTTTATAAACCGGTCTAGCTAAAGACCCCGTTTCGTACATGCTCGTTCTAGAACACACCCTTACCAAATGTCAATCGGAGGCCGGTGGTAAAAATCAAATCATTGTCCTTCAGGCCGAGGAGCGGTCTGCTTACGTAGCGGTCACTAAAGGTGACTTGCCAGCTGAGCCAATTTTTGAGCTTGGTCGCAGCGCTGGCATCGAACTGCATACGGTAGGAGCCGATGGAAGGCGTGATTCCTATGCATTCTCAAATTAACGGGTGCGCTGAATCGTGCGAATTGCGGGCTCTCGTGTATACTTCGTCGCTTCATAGCGGGATAGGCGATATTTTGGTGAATCGTTTTGCGAAGAGTTTCCATACATTTGCTCAATCGTAAATTATTTAGTGTTGCTGTGTTGGCGACGACGCTGCTGACGGTTAGCTGCTCTAAGCCGTCCGGACGGACAGACGCGTCTGCACAACAGCAGGAACCGTCGCGGCGCTCCACCATTGTGTTCATGACGGATTTTGGAACCGCAAACGATGCCGTAGCCATCTGCAAAGCGGTCATCGCCGGTATTGCGCCGGACGCGCGCGTGACGGACATCACGCACCAGGTCACGCCATTTCAGATTGAAGAAGGGGCGCGCTTCCTTGCTGCTGTAACGCCGTACTACCCGGCGGGAACGATTTTTTTGGTGGTGGTTGATCCCGGCGTCGGAACTTCGCGTAAAGCTCTAATCGTTAAATCTAACAAGGGTCAATATTTTGTGGTGCCGGATAATGGCGTGGTGTCCCCGGTTATCGACCGGGACGGTTTGCAAAGCGCACACGAAATCACGAATCCCAGCTGGATGCTCGGTGCGAATGTCTCTTCTACATTTCACGGACGAGATATTTTTTCTCCTACGGCAGCTCATCTAGCCGCGGGATGGGATTTCAACCAGGCAGGCCCGGAAGTGAAGCAATTGGTACCGCAGGCACTGAAAACCCCGGTGATCGAGGATAAGGGAATTGACGGCGACGTTATTGGGCTCGACGACCCATATGGCTCGCTGGTTACGGATATTCCTGGCGAGAAATTCCAAAAGCTTGGATACGCTCTCGGCGATAAAGTCAGCGTGGAGCTCAACCAGAAATCGTTCACCGTTCCTTACGTAAAAACCTTTATGGGCGTGGCCATCGGAGAATCTTTGCTGTATATCGATTCCCGCGGACGAGTTGGCATCGCGGTCAATCGGGGAAACTTCGGGAGAAAATTTAACATTGTCCCTCCTGCGAAGATATTTATCCCGCGCAAGGGCGCTAGCTAATTACGCGCCGGTTAGGCATTAAAAGCGCAAAGCTCGTAACGCTTTAAGGGATTTGCATTTTGCGGTGCACGAGCGAACAATAAATCCGATAGCGCTTGCGATCGTTTTCCATCGGAGAAATGCTTATGCCTGAAGCCGTAATCGTAGCCGCGGTGCGCACGCCGGTTGGCCGCGCATACAAAGGATCACTGCGGGCGACGCGCCCCGACGATCTGGCGGCACTGGTGATCAAAGAAGCGCTGGCTCGCACACCGGGCCTTGACCCCAAAGAAATTGACGACGTGATCCTGGGCTGTGCGATGCCGGAGGGCGAGCAAGGCATGAACGTTGCGCGCATCGCGGCGCTTCGCGCAGGGTTGCCGGCGGAAACTTCCGCAATGACCGTGAATCGGTTTTGTTCTTCGGGATTGCAGGCGATTGCACTGGGCGCGGAACGTATCCGGGCAGGCGCTGCGAACGCGATTATTGCCGGCGGCACGGAATCCATGTCCATGGTGCCGATGGGCGGAAACAAGATTTCGCCAAATCCCTGGCTAGTCGATCACTATCCGGACGCGTACATCAACATGGGACTGGGCACAGAAAACATTGCGCGGAAATTTGGGATCACGCGTGAACAAGCGGATCAGTTTTCGGCGGATTCTCACAAGAAAGCGCTGGCAGCGATAGCAGCGGGAAATTTCAAGGACGAAACTGTACCCGTGGAAGTGAAGATCATCTCGCTGGCAAGTGCCAACGGAGCGGGCGCGAATTCCCAGACCGCACCGAAACCGGTCACGCAAACATTTCGATTTGAAACTGAAGAATTGCCGCGTGGCGACACTTCGCTGGAAGTCCTCGCGAAGCTTAAACCTGCGTTTCACCTGAAAGGAACGGTGACCGCAGGCAACAGTTCGCCGATGAGCGATGGCGCGGCCGCGACGATCGTTATGTCTGACGCGCGCGCTAAAGAGTTGGGGCTTAAGCCTCTTGCTCGCTTTGTGGCCTACGCGACGGCGGGATGCCCACCGGAAGAGTTCGGCCTCGGTCCGGTATTCGCGATTCCGAAAGTGTTGAAGCTGGCGGGACTATCGCTGAAGGACATCGACGTGATTGAGCTGAATGAAGCATTCGCTGCGCAATCGCTCGCGGTAATTCAACAGGCCGAACTGGACGCTTCGCGTGTAAATCCCAATGGCGGGGCGATCGCGCTTGGCCATCCGCTGGGCTGCACGGGTGCAAAGCTAACCGCCACAATCATTCGCGATCTGCAGCGGCGTAAAGGCCGCTACGGCATGGTGACCATGTGCGTGGGCGGCGGAATGGGCGCTGCGGGAATATTCGAACTGCTATCGTGATGGCCACTATGACTCGTCTAGCTTGCTTGTTTTTTTGTGCGGCGAGTTTTGCCTTGCCGGGGTTTGCACAAGACTCCGCACTACCCGCGACATCGACTGTAGCGCCCGAGCAGGGACACGCGGCAGTCGCCCTAAAAGACGAACCTCATCATCATCTCATTCTGGAAAATTCTTACGTGCGTGTCTTTCGGGTGGAGATTATTTCTCCAGACGCGACGCTTTTGCACCGGCACGATTTTTCTTATGCGTATATGTCCATCGGCAAGGCGGAGTTCACGAATGCCGTCGAGGGTAAGCCGGAAGTACGAATAAACATGTCCGACGGGCAGCTTGGCTATTCGAAGGGTGGTTTTTCTCACGCGGTGCGCACACAAAGCGACACGCCGTTTTATAACATCACCATCGAACTGTTGCAGCCGCAAGGCAACGCACGCAGCACTTGCGCGAAAGAAGTGCAGGGCCCACTGCAGGGCTGCTCCGACACCCAGCCAGCGCCGGACGAGGATGTTCCCGCCGCGGTTGCAACAGCCGGTGCGAAGAAACCGGTCGCACCAGCGACACCTCCTGTGATTAAGCCAATTCTTGACACAGACGGTGCGGCGTTGAAGTCCGCCCGCTTTTCGGCATCCGGTAATTATAAATTGAATGTTGAAGCGTCGGGAATTTTGTTGGTGATTGCGCCGCTGTCGCAATTCAAAGTGGATTTTGCGGATGGCTCGTCAAAGTTGCTGAGTGGAGGCGATCCGCTGTGGCTGGCGCCCGGCAGCCCGGTTACAATCACCAATGTGTCGGAACAAAAAGGCTCCACGCTTTTCCTTTTCAGCTTCAAAGCAGCGGAAAAAGCCTCAGTGAATTGAGAGTCCTCGAAGTGCAGTCAGGTCTAAGAAACTCAAAGATAGTCATGGTGTTCGAGACAGTCGGATGTCCCATGCCTGTTCAGTTGTCTGATAAATCTGGCATTCGCCCTTCGCCGCTTGTATTTGCCGCGAAGGTGAGATACTTGAAATTGCACGTGGTCCACAAACGCAGCCGCAAGGAGCGCGATGATGGCAACTGTTACGGCAACGCCGCGAGGAGCCAAGGGCGGCAGTTTCCTTCTTGAATCGCCACAACCCGCTGACGTCTTCACCCCTGCAAACCTTACTGATGATCAAAGATTGATCGGCCAATCCGCCGAGGAATTTGTATTGAAAGAAGTTTTCCCCAATATCAAAAATCTCGAGGCCAAAAAATCTGGCTTGATGCCGGAAATGGTGAAGAAGGCCGGTGAGCTGGGCCTTTTAAGCGCCGGAATCCCGGAAGAGTATGGCGGAGCGGGGCTCGATAAAGTTGCAACAACGGTACTTACCGAAAAGCTTTCCATTTACGGCGGCTTCGCGGTGACCCACGGCGCGCATGCGGGAATCGGCACGCTGCCGATCGTTTATTTTGGAACTCCGGAACAGAAGAAGAAATACCTTCCCAAGCTGGCGACCGGCGAATGGATCGGCGCGTACTGCCTTTCGGAACCGCAAGCCGGATCCGACGCGCAAAATTCGCTGACGCGCGCGGAGCTTACGCCGGATGGCGCGCACTACATCCTGAACGGCCAGAAAATGTGGATTACCAACGGCGGATTCGCCGACGTGTACATTGTGTTCGCCAAGGTCGGGGGCGAAAAGCTCAGCGCATTCATCGTGGAACGCTCATTCCCGGGGTTCAAACCTGGAAATGAAGAGCACAAGATGGGCATTCATGGCAGCTCCACAACGCCGATATTTCTGGAGAACTGCAAAGTTCCCAAAGAAAACCTGCTGCACGAAGTCGGCCGCGGGCATATCGTGGCGTTCAATATTCTGAACGCCGGGCGCTTCACGCTTGGCGCATCGGCGGTGGGCGGATCGAAGTATGTGCTGACGACCGCGGCAAAGTACGCGAAAGAACGCAAGGCATTTGGAAAGCCGATCGGCGACTTCGGCTTGATGCGGGAAAAACTCGCTGAGATGGCCATCCAAATTTTTGCCGTGGAATCGATGATTTACCGCTCGGCCGGAAACATGGAATTGGCGATGGCCGCTGCTTCCGGCGATGGTTCGAAACAAACCCAGGGCGAAAAAATCCAAGTCACCATGAAAGTTTTGGAGGAATACGCGATCGAAAGCTCTATCGCGAAAGTTTATGGCAGTGAGATGCTGGACTTCGTGGTCGATGAAGGAGTGCAAATTTTTGGCGGCTACGGATTTCATGAAGATTATCCGGTGTGCCGCGCTTACCGCGATTCGCGCATCAATCGCATCTTCGAAGGAACCAACGAAATTAATCGCATGCTGATCATCCAGATGCTGATGAAGCGCGCGATGGGCGGGCAATTGGCGCTTATACCTGCCGCAATGAAATTGGCCGATGAAATTCTGGCTGGGCCGTCGTTCGAGGAGCCATCGGAAGGCGCGCTGGCGTCTGAAACTGGTGTGGTGGCCAACGCAAAGAAAATCTTCCTGCAATGCGCGGGAGGTGCGGTCCAAAAATTCCGCGAGAAGCTTGCCGATGAACAGGAGCTGGTTGGGGCGCTGGCAAATATCGTGATGGAAATTTACGCCATGGAATCGTGCCTGCTGCGTGCGCAAAAAGCGGCGGGGGCGAAAGGCCAGGCCGCGACGCAGGCGATGATCGATGCCGCGCGGGTCTTTATTTCAGACGCCGCCGAGCGAGTGGACCACGAAGCCCGGCGCGCCATCGCGGCAACGCACGACGGAGATATGCTGACCACGCAGAACTCGATCCTGAAGCGCTTCGGAAAGCGGGGGCCAGTCGACACGATCGCGCTGCGCCGGAACGTGGCCGCAGCGGTACAAACGCAGGATCGTTATCCGTTTGAAGGGAAATAACGCGATCGACGGAACGATTCGGCAGTTTCAGGGCAACTCAGAGAAGGGGACCTTCAGGATTGGTCGCCGTAGTTTATTTTTTACCGGTCAGTACTACCCCGAAGTGAGGATTAGCATACGTTCCGGTCATCTCCACAGGCACGACCGCCCCGGCGTGCTTCCTCTTGAAAAATGGATCGAGCGGCTTCAGTAAAATCGCCTTGGCTCCGGTGCTGTCTTCCGATATCCCCGCCGCAGTTTTCAAATCACCGTGAAAATCAATTTTGGTGCTTTCCAGATTGTAATCGCCGTGCATGGTGGCTTCTGCACCGGGCACTTTGAAAGAAACATCCTGGAATCTAGCGACGCCTTCGATCAATTTCACGCTGCCTTTGATCTCGGCGGTCACTTTTTCTGTCGTCGGCTCATTTTTTTTGCCGCTGGCGCGCTTGCTCAAGGTGTCTATGTTGGCTTGCCTGCTTGGTTGCTCCCACTGGGCGTGCTCGATGTCAAAATCCCCATCCCATAGAACTTTTTTCTCGAATGGCCGCTTCCCCGGCGGCAGCACCACATGCGCATGAAAATTCGCTGTGCCCTCCATCGGAGGCTTGCTCTCGCGCACAAAAAGCCGCAACACATCGTCAATGTGCCCATTGCGTACGCTGATGTTTATGGCGGTGGTCTTTCCGTGCTGACCGGGCTTGGAACTTACCGTGCCTTCTATATGCGCAGCGGTGCGGAGAATGGACGCATCGACCGATCGCAGCGCGGTGTTTCCGGTGGTTCCATCGACGAGAGCGGTGAACTTAGTTTTTATCGGCACTGCGTGCTTGCTGCGGGTCACTTCAAAGTTCGGAATGTCGGTGGTTCCCTGCGTTTCTATCTGGCCGAGCGTTCCGTGAAATTCCCCTTTGGCCGAAAGAATGCCGGCAATTCCTCTGAAGACGCCCAGGTCGGCATGATCGAACGTGTACGAGCCGGAGAGAACGATGTCCTTCAGATCATTTCTGTGCCAGGGACCGAGTTTGCCGTGCGACTGGATTTCGCCGGGGGGCTTCGGATTGCGCATGGATAAGTCGTAAGACATGGGCGAATTGTCGGTGATGGATTGCAGGTCGAGCTGATGGATATCAAATTTCAGCGGGTCGCCATCTTTTTGTGCGATCTCCAGGACAGCGTCCCTGGTGAACACCTCGCCCAGACGAACGGATGATTTCGAAGCTTGTTCTGGCTCTTCGTGTTTGGGCTGGCCCGCGGGCTGATCGGCCGGAACTTCGATCCGAAGTCCTTCTAACACTATTTTGGAAAGGTAACCGGGGCGAAAAAAAAGATCGTGATAGTTGGCCGCGATGGTGGCTTTGCGAATGGAGACAAGCGCTGGCGACCCAGCGTTGGTGGAGTCGCGATCAAACGTAACGTTTTCCAGCACGCACCCCGGGTGAGGAAAATATGTGCTGCGGAATTGCCCAGCCTGGACTTTGCCGGGCCAATCTTCCCGAAGAGCTTGTATTACTTTTTGTGACGTGAACGGCCAGTGAAAGGCCAGGATCGCGCCACCGACTACGATGCTCAGAGCCAAGACGGCTCCCACACCAATCAGCCAACGCCGGGATTTTGATGGAACCGTTTGTGTAGATTCGAGTTTTGCCATAGGCATCTATCTAAGTTTTTCCCAGCGGGAGTATTTCTAAGGTTCGCCGGCCCACTCTCTAAATAATTCGCTGTAGTTCACCTTAGCCTTCAACGTGTAAGCAGGCGCTGCTGGCTGATAGAATTTATGCGCATCGAGCGCTCCTTGGTGAACGGCGGCAGAAGGCTTTGCATAATAACATTTCGGTGGAGGCTCAGGAAAAAGGTTAAAGCGAGGTGCGAGGTGAAAACTGAGAACATCGCAAAGCGTCGGCCCGCTTTGGTAGGAGTAACCGGTTTGCGTTTGGTGATCGTTCTCTTTAGTGCGATTATTTGGTAGCTAAAAAGAAACAAAAGACCCTTCGCGCGAAAACGATGGTGGAGCATCCTAAAAATCCCTATTCAGCTCGATGATTTACTTAGGGCTTTGGTTTTTTGAAGAGGCCGCCCAAGCCTTGAATGGCGTTGGTCGGATTCGGGGCTTTGGCGCCGGTTACGGCGCTTCCCGCGCATCCTACTTGCGATTTCAGCATGCCTGCCGCGATCCCGCCGACGTCGGGAACGAATTTTGGATCGGCGGTGGTGCCTTGAATCAAGAACGGAACCTTTACGCCGGCGTCTTTGCAGCCATTACCGGCACTGCCGCCAGTTAATTGCCCAACCACGCCGCCAACCATAGAGGCGGGGTTGGCGGCCGCGATCAATCCGTTCTTCAAGGTCGCCGCCATTTTGAAATCAAGATTATTTTTTGCGTCGACCGTTCCGGCACCGACAACGCTGCCGAGCGCCGGCAATACCGCATTAAAATTGTCCGCTTTCAAGCCGTCGCGGGTCATACGCAGATTAGTGGTCATCTTCTCAATGTCCAGATCCTTGCCGGTTTTGAATCCGGTAAGAGAAGAAATTGCGGACATTTTCGATCCAAGGTCGAAGCCCACCAATTTCACGTTGAAAATGCCGACGTTTCCGGCGGTGACGAGACCAACGGTGGGTCCGGCAAGATTAAGATTCGTGCTCATGGTGCCGCCCTGAATAGCCGCGCCCTTGGGCAGATTAATTCCAAGCGCCGGGAGAAACGCTTCCAGATCGTGTGCGGGCATATTCTGCCCGTCGACTTTCAAATTAATTATCGTGGCTTCGCCGGTGGTGTTGTAGGTACCGGAGAGTTGCGCGGTGGCGCTGCCGATTTTCAAGCTGGAGGGTTCCAGCACGCCATTTTGCTTGGCGAGATTGTATTTCGTGCGGAAGTCCACCACCAAAGGAACAGCTGCGGGCGAACCTCCGGAAATGAGCAGGGCCTTAGAGAGCTTGGCACTGCCTTTTGTTTCCGCCTCACCCTTTGCCGACGCTAGCGTTGCGTCCAGATCCAACAGTCCGCCCAACCCGGTAGAGGGCTCGATAAATCCAGTCGATGCCAGGTTCAAGGAGCTGGCGGTAATTTTTGCGTCTATGGGAGTCAACGCGGCATCCTTTTCGTCTACAGGGCCGGCGTTTCCATCGAGTTTGAATTTGCCGCCACCGGGAAGATCGGCGGTGATGGTGAAGGGAAATTTTGCAGTGCCGGAAATGTTCGACGCAGTAACGTTCACATGATCGTAGGTGCTGCGCTTGGCGGCCCCAACGAAACCCACCACGATGGTGCCGTTCTCCAGCTTGAGATCCTGTATGGCCACGTTGTTGGAATTACTATTCGCCGGCTGTGCTTTGGTCGCAGGTCCGCCGAGTGAAGAGTAATTCCACTGCCCACCGATGTTGTGCAGTAGCGTAACCTGGGGATTTTTGATGGTGACGCTGGTAATGTTCAGCGTCTTGGAAAAAATCAAGGGCATAACTTCCACGCCCACGTTTATCTTGTTGGCGGTCAGAAAGGGCGTCTGGCCAAAATTCGGGTCGTCGCCGATCGACAGATTTTCCGCGGTCAAAGAGCCGCTAAAAAACGACAGGCTAAGGTTGCCCAGCTCCACCTTGCGGCCAAGTGCCGCGGAAGCTTTCGCTTCAATAGTGGGCTTGAATTGATTGACGGGAATCAAAAACGGAACAACCAGGAGAACGGCAATTATAACTCCCGCGACGATCAGAATAGTTCGGAGTTTTCGGCTCATTGGGCCTCCTGAGGCACGACGGGGATGCTCACTTACGGTCCATTAACAGAGAAGAGCCGCGATGATAGCACAGCGGCATATTGGCGCGGAGTACATCGGGGCTCAAAGCTGTTATTGCTGAGTTAACGTGATGTAGTCAAAAGCCTGTGAGAACCCGGAGCTGGAGGCATTCTTGCCGACGATGGTGAACACAAAGGCGACGTTGCCCGCGGGAAGCGTTACCGTTCCCTGGTCGAATAATTTCCAAACTTCGCTGGTGGCGTAGAAATCTTCCGTAGGGCCAACGTTTGCGCCGTTGACGGTGAGCTGCGAGATTCCTCGAGTAGCGTACTGTTTGACCGCGAACTTCACGTCATAGACGCCTGCCACAGGTACGCTGAGGGTAATGGTGACAGATTGCCCGATAGAGGTGGCGTCCAAGATCGTGCCCTGGCCGTCGGTAAAGCCGGGCCATGCAAAGACGCGGTAGGTCGGACCGGAGCCGAGACTAGCGTTGAACACTGCGGCAGATTCGGTTTCATACTGGACGGTTGTTTTCGTAGGCGCGGTGCTGCTCATCGTCCAATTCAAGATTTGCTGCAGCGCCGTGTACCCGCCAGTTGCTCCCGTGAAGCCTGCGTACGCTGTCGTTGCGCCGACCGTTGCGGGAATATTTACCGCCCAGATCTGTGTGAAGGTGGCCTTGGTCGTGGCGTCGGTGATGGTCATCGCCAGGTTCGTTCCGTCGTAGCTCATGTGCACGTTAAAAACGTCACCGCTATGTAGATTGATTCCCGCGCC
>CAXMLS010000018.1:0-1770 GCA_964194235.1 uncultured bacterium
GCCTGAGTATGCGGATTTATACAACTCGCGGCAACGGGCAAGACAAATAGCCCCATTACAAAATGAACGTACAAAATAAAAGGCGTGTCGCGCTGAATAGGCGACACGCCTCTATTTAATAATTGCGGATTCGTTACGCCAAATGCCGCGCGAGCGCCTTGGTGATCTGATCCTTGGGAACTGCGCCAACGATCTGCTCCACCACTTGCCCATTTTTGAAAACCAGCAACGTGGGAATGCCGCGCACGTTGTAACGGCCCGCAGAGTTGATGGCCTCATCGACATTCAACTTCATGACTTTCAATTTTCCCGCATAATCCTGCGCGATTTCCGCCACCGTGGGCGCCAGCATATGGCACGGACGGCACCATTCGGCCCAGAAATCGACCATCACCGGCTGGGAATTACTGGCGGTCAGCACCTCCGCCTCGAAATTACCGTCGGTCACTGCCTGAACGTTATCAGCCATGTCGTTTATCCTCAGCGGGCTAGCCCGAAAGCCGCCGCTTCGCTCTCCTCGATCGTTTAATTAGATGTTGCAACAGCGATTTGGTTTCGTGCCAACCGTACAGACTTGTAAAGCTTCGCATATTCCGCGGCGGGACGCTTCCACGAAAAATCCTTGGCCATGCCATTTAATTGGATGCGCTTCCAGATGCGCTCGTCGGTGAAATGATGCAGAGCCTGTCGGACCGTGGCCAACAGCGCTTTACCGGTATATTCGGTGAACTTAAAACCGGTGCCCGTTCCGTGCTCCACATCAAACGATTCAACGGTATCGTCAAGACCTCCAGTGGCGCGAACAATGGGGACCGTACCATATTTCAAACTGTAGACCTGATTCAATCCGCAGGGCTCGTAGCGCGAAGGCATCAGAAACATGTCCGCGCCGGCTTCAATTTTGTGCGCCAGTTCATTGTCGTAAGCAATCCGCACACCTACTCGGCCGGGAAATTCATCGGCCAACGTTTCAAACAATGTTTCGTAGCGGCGTTCGCCAGAACCCAATACCGTGAGCACCAGATCTTCCTGCATCAAATCGTCCGAAATTTCTGCAATCAGATCGAAACCTTTCTGATCGGCAAACCTGGACACGATTCCGAGGACCGGACGGGATTGATGTTCGAGAGAAAGCCCGAACACTTCCAGCAATTCCTTTTTACAAGCCTGCTTGCCGGACAAATCTTTTGCCGAATAGTTCGCCGCGATCAATTTGTCTTTGTCCGGATTCCAGACCGTGTAGTCCACCCCATTCAAAATTCCCATCACGCGGTCGCCGCGGCTGCGTACCACGCCATCCAGCCCATATCCAAATTCCGGAGTATGAATTTCTTCGGCGTATTTTTTGCTGACGGTGGTCAGGTAATCGGAGTACACCAGCCCGCCCTTCAACAAATTCACCAGGCCATAAAACTCCAGGCCCGCCGGGTGATAAACCTCCGTCGGAATGCTTGCCCGCTGCAACACCGCTGCGGGAAAGTGTCCTTGATACCCCAGGTTGTGAATTGTGAAAACGACCGGAAGGTCTTTCACCAGCGGATCGGTAGCGTAAGCAGAACGCAACAGCACCGGCACAAGCGCTGTTTGCCAGTCGTGGCAATGAATGATGTCCGGCGGCCACACATGTTTCGCGATTTCGATGGTGGCGCGGCAAAACTCGCTGTAACGCTCGGCGTTGTCGGGAAAGTCCCCGGCGATGTTACCGTAGATTCCGTCTCGATCGAAATACGCCGAATCGTCCACAAAAAAATAACGCACGCCGTTCAGGAT
>CAXMLS010000019.1:0-5021 GCA_964194235.1 uncultured bacterium
TAGAGCAGCGGACTCATAATGCAATGCAGGGCAGTCGAAATAAACGACTTACATTTAGAATCAAGAATGTAGCTGCCCATCGCTCCCTATCCTTACCCATAATTCCCGAACAAGCAACGCAAAAACAACGCAAAAACAAATCCATCACCGCACACGAGGAGAGACTCACCCAATGTTGCTAAGTCCTCCTTAGAGTCTTGGACCGAAAGGGCGAATTGAGTTCGTGCTAGCAACCTGCTAGCTTCGGGCGTTTGAATTGTGAGGCCGAAAATTCTAAATCGGTCCTCTGTCGCTCGTAGCATCTTAACAATCTCAATCTTCACACGGATGTCTTCCACTCCTTCAATCGTCGCGAGTTCCAATGGCGTCAGGTTAGCTAGTTCGGCTTCGTATTCCCGCTTCTGAGCGTCGTCATAATTTTTTAGCAGCATTTTTGCCGCAGCACGCGATCGGATCGAACCTGGGGGGAAATTCCCCGGCTTTGGCCCCGATGTTGTTGCGATCACATGGTTGCCGTTCTTATCTAGTTTCAACACTTTAGCTGTCTCCATTTACTGCCGAATCTAGAACCGCTGTGGCGGTTAGATTCGCATCAAGCCATTGTGGCAATTTTCCGCTCACGGCGTAGGTTTCAAGTTCCTCGCGACTCATTCGATCGAATAAATCATTCAGATTAGTCTGGTCTTCCTTCTCCACCAGTTCGCCGCGTGCGTTGATTCGCGCGTAAGTTACGATGGCCTGCACCACGGCGGAAGCGGTCACAGGTACGGCGTCGGCTTGTTCGATGATCTTCTCCAGAGCCGCGCGTACATTCCGCGCGCGTCTGGGAAAAAGATTGGTTGCGTGGGCATGCCGGTAGACGCTTGACCGATCTCGCAAGCCGTACTCACGTGTGATCTTCGCAGGGCTTTTCCAAGCAACAAAGTCTTGCTCAATTTCCAGCCGGCGCTGATGCGCGCATACGTGGCACCCTCTTTCGTGACGGGCGCGATTAGGGATTTTGGGGCCGTGAGATTTACGGTTTTGGTCAGTCATTGAAATCCGTTTCTATAACAACCTTTTGCTTCGAACTGGCGTCCTGAATGATTGGGTAAAATGTATCCTTAGCATTGCGAAACATCGCGGAGCGCGCGACACGTCAGAATCATTTGTCGCGTCATCTGCTAGGTCTGCCAGATCTGTTCGAATAATGTCAGCGGTCTTCGAAGAGCGCGTTTTCCTGCTTAGTTCACCTAACCCTCTTCACGGGCCATACCTACGCCCTGTGACGCCTTTGGGGTCTGTCGATGCCGGGTGGTTACGCTGGACGCTCTGGCAGCCCAACAGGCCTCGCAAATTTAAATGTAGGTAGACCGCAAATCGAGGCCTGCGTTCGGTTTTGTTCAGTAAGGAAGGAGAGGATTTTGTTGTTGCCATATCGGACGCTCCTACAGAAAAAAAGTATCAAGTCAGCGTCCTGATCAGGCTGGCGGTCACATTTCAACCGCACTATTGTTTTCTTCTTAGATTATCCACTGATTAGGAGAAAACCTCAATTGCGATCTCTGATTTTGACCAAGAGCTTTGATTTTTTCCACCAAGATCTTGAGCATTAGGATCATCTTGCGGTCTAAGCTGGATGTTCCTTCGGTTTGCCTTCAGAATGTCGGATCTTTCCGGAACTAAAATAAACGGGGCGGTCTGAAAACAGCATCATAGCGACTTTTGATTAGGTCCGCCCCGGTTGCCCCGCTCGCCCCAATATACAGAGACACTTAGTGGCCCAGCCTCTCGCGAATGACCTTAGGAACAGCCCAAAACCCACCAGACACCTGTATATCCGAAAGCGGGGCGAGCGGGGCATTTAGACCGAGGCTTTTTTACAGAGACAATTTTAGATTCCGCGCAAAGTAGATGGCGAGAAATAGGGCTCTCTGCGCAGCACTTATTCCCCGCGCTGCAGCTCATCGTCCGGTCCGTCTTCGCCCATCACATCCTTAAAGCGAAGGCAGATGACACGTCGACGCGAGGATCCAATCTGCCACTTCTTAGTGCTGCGATTTACATCGTGCTGGGCTATCCAACCTCCCTGTTCCAGCCGCTTCTGCAGAACTCTCGGACTGAGAGGAATTGCCCGTTTTTGTTCCACAGCGAGCTTTTGCGCCGCGGGATACGAGACCTCAGGTTCCAAAAGCAAGAATTTATTGCACTCTGAGACCCAGCCCATCAGTGGGCGGCCCCACTTGGATTCCGCCGGCGCACCCGTTGTCGCTGAGCCCAACACGTGTGTACCGCTGATGATGGCGGCCCTCAGTAAAGCAACAAAAAGCCGACACGGATCTTGGTCACTTTGTTCGGTTGTGGCGCGCTCGGCCTCTCGCATCAGCGCACGCCACGAGCGTTTGGCCATTCGCAGTAACTCATCAGCCGTGATGGCACCACGCTCCCGGGCAAAGCCCAAAAAAAGCTCAAAGGCCGCCTGCAAGTTTGCCAGTTGCTCCGGGGACCTGCGATGCTGTTTCTCATTCTGCGTAGCTTCGCGCCGAAGTGTCATAACATTAGAGCGAAAAGAATCGCGGTATTCTTCCAGTCGAGGCGCGAGCCAACTGAGAAAGGCACTCATCACTCTCGCGTAGCGGCCCGCGTTCGCGTCGCTCTGGCAGGCAGTGAGCGCTCGAACGTCAACATCGTCGGGGCCGAGTTCAACAATCCAAATGCGTGCCTGGACGGATTGCCCATTCGGGACAGTTTCGCCGGTGCTCAAGGTTAAACAACGCGGTGGCTTAGGATCACGGATCGTCGTCCCGTCCCTTGCCAATCTCGCCCGACCAGACTGATTTCCTTGACCACGAAAAATCCGGTCCGCATCGCGATGGGCTCGCGCGACATCAGCATCGTTGCCTTGACCCACAAAATCATCGACGACCAGCAGCGCATCTTTCATTGCGAATTGCAATGCAGCGTTTGCATTGGCCGTACTGCTCCAGCTTGCTGGCAGGTGTCCGGCATCGAAACCTGCACCGAAATGTTGTTGGCTCAGTGCGACCAACGCAGTTTTAAATACGCCGGTCGGGCCTGCTAGATGTATTCCGAAATCCGCACCGCTCAGAACACTGCGCCAAATCGACGCGTATAAAGGAACGGTAATCCTGTAGGGCGCCACCTCGAGCATCGTCAAACTGGCGCGCACGTCGGTCCGCAACAACATACCCGTCGGAGGCTCAGGCAGCCGAAATGGTTTCAAGGAGGGGGGTAATTTCACGCGAACCGAATCATAAAGTCCATCGCAACCAATCGCCCCGTCGCAATGCAAATAGAATGACTGGCCCCCGAGTTTGCGCCAACCGGCATGGGTAAACACGCGGCGCCGCTCGAAATTCGACGACAAAAATTGAATGGCTACGCGGAGTTGATCGCGTTTCCCTTGTCCTGCCATGATGATGGCATCGGGACCGATCCTGGTAACTGGCCAACGCATTTCGGCAAACTCTTCGGCTGGGAGTTCAACACACTTTAAAGGTTCTTCAAATATGCGGAGCGCACCGGGATGAAAGTTCCAAAGGTCGGCTTTGCTGAGCTTGAACTTGGGACCGTCACCGGGGCTACACCAGTTCCCTTCTTCACCCGCGCACAAGCAACGGACATTGTCCAGGTAGCGGCGGAGCCATTCAAAACGCTGTTCGCCCTGGCTTGGTGTACGGGAATGCGGGCGGGTGAGTTACTGGCGCTGACGGTAAACGACCTGAACTTTGACCAGAAGACAATCCGCGTGAACAAATCTTCGGATGACAACACGCGGGAAATCAGGCAACCCAAAACTAAGTGCTCCGTTGCACTGCTACCGATGCCGTCCGCATTGGAAACGACGCTACGGAATTACCTACGACATTGGAAACCAAACGCCGCGGGCATTTTGTTCGCCACGAAAGACGGCCTACGGCCACGGTCGCGAGACAACGTGGTGAAGTGCGGCCTCAAACCTGTGCTGCATAAACTGGGCATACCAACCGCCGACACCGGACTCCACGCCTTTCGCCACGGCCTAGCTACACAACTGGCCGAGGCGTCGGTGCCGCTAACCGTTTTGCAACACCCGCTGAGACACGCGGACATTAAGACCACGTTACAAATTTATGCCCACCTGATTCCGCAGTCGCAGCGGGACGCAATGGAAAACGTTGGCGGGGTCCAATCATTACCCGGTTCCATTACATTACTTAAGATGGGTGCTAAATAATTCTATACAAGTAAATTGGCGGAGGCGTGTGGGAGTCGAATGTAACCACTCATGGGATATCAAGGACTTACGAGGACCTCTGAGGAGCATTAAGGAGACCGAAATAACGGTCAGGAACGGCTAACGTTCCCTGATTGTTCCCTCATTTCTCGCAGGTCTTCTGAAATATCCGATGGCGGAAAATTCTCCCACGCTCCCGCCACTCACACGTCGGCTGAGGATGCAAATTCAGCGGCACGGATGGCAAGCCGACCCAGGACCGGAAACAATCAAGCAATTCCCGTATTGCGAGCGATTAGTCGGTACGATTCGCAGGGAATGCGGTTGGTGAAGGATCGGTTCGCTACACAGTTCGTGGGGTCAGTAGTTCAGCAGCTTGAGGATGATCTTCTTGGAGTGTATTTGGACCGCCAAGGAGAAGAGTCGCCCCTCGGAGTGGCTTTTTATCGAGGGGACCACGGTCCAGTCGCGAGAACTTACGCAACTCGAAATCCTCCGCCGCTTGGCCAGAAAAACTCTCCCTTTTACCGCGGCGATTTTGACGACGTGTTTAGGCGAGTTGACGAACATATCGCGCGCTTGCAGCGGACCGGGAAGACGAATTTAAAGAGTGGGTCGAGAGCGTATCCGAGGATTTAGCCGAAAATCAAAATTTCGCGCACCCAGCCATGAGTAAGAAGCCCAGCCGCGCACGCTAACTCGGTGATTTTCGAAAACTCAACCCTACTGCCATATCTGCGGAGATACTCAAGAACTCGAGACGCGGCGTAAGCCGGACGAGCGAACCCAAGGTTGTTTTTGTTAC
>CAXMLS010000020.1:0-4726 GCA_964194235.1 uncultured bacterium
CCCGCCAATCCCAGAAACACACCGGTGAGCAGCATCCAGTTGAAGCGCCACCGCTTCGCCGCGTACGCCGCAAGGAAAAACACCATGATCGGCTCAGTCGCCACCAGCAGCGAAGCCAGTCCCGAGGGTACGCGTTGCTCTGCCCAGTGCAGCGAACCATGCCCGATCAGGAAAAATAAAATTCCGATTACCACGCTTGTGCGGATTTGTGCCGCCGTCGGTTTTAATTTCTTCGCCACGCACCACAGCAGCAGGATTGAACCCGAAGTCAGATGCCGGATGCCCGCGGCATACAGCGGCGGTATGGTTTCCACCGCATAGCGGATTGCCAGGTACGTCGAGCCCCAGATAACGTAGATGGCCAGGAAACAGAAAATAATCGTCAGCCGGCTGGAGCGCGCGGCTTCGATTGCCGGTGACGGCGTCTTTGCAGCCGTTACCGCCGGGCTGGTGATGGTCTCGGAGATTGTGGGGGTGCTCATTGCCCGTCACCAAAACTGCTTGTAATGCCCACTTGGTGTTATACTCGTTACGTAAGAAATATAGCGAATTGCTTGTAACGAGTCAAATCAATTTAACTGATTACCATGAACCAATCGAGTAATGCATACCGCACCGCGCAGTTGGGCAAGGAATTTGCCTGGCCGTGGCTCGATTTGGCGAATAGCCTGGAGTGGAATGGTTTCGGCGAGCGCACCGATCATCTGAAGAATCCTGCATGGCTTCCTCGGTTCCTCAAGCATTGGAACTTCGCCCATACGCTTCTTTGCCCCGTCCCCGTAGCCGAACTCGTCAGTCTTCGCTCACTCCTGCGCCGCATGGCCGGGAAAATCACCTCCGGCAATCCTGTCGACGCGCGAGACCTCGCGACTCTTAACTCCCGCTTGAACGTACCTGTGCGCGTGCGCCTCTTCCAGCGCCAAAATGGCGTGCATAGCGGACTCGTCCCGCTGCATCCCGGATGGCCCTGGATACTTTCGCGCATAGCTGCTTCGTTTGGAGAAACGCTCGCGCTGAATCGCAATGATCGGCTGAAGTTTTGTCCCAACGACGGATGCCGTTGGGTTTTCTTTGACCGGACAAAAGGTAACACGCGCCGCTGGTGCAATGATCGAACCTGCGGGAATCGCGATCGCGTTCGCCGCTCCCGCGCCCGCGCCCGCAGTAGAAAAACTTCGTCTAAAACTAAATCAAATTGATCGGAACGTGGATTACCAGGGCAATTCCTTGCCCAGATAAATGAACTTGCCATGGTAGCCGTCGGCGGGTAGCGTCCCCAGCGCGACGGAAGTCTTCGCCCCGTCTTCCACCTTCAACTCGCCGTGCGCATTCATGTCCGTAACCACCGAACCCGGGTGCGCCGCATTGACCTTGATTGGCGTGTCTTTCAATTCGTACGCCAGGTGCACCGCATAAGCGTTAAGCGCGGTTTTGGAAATATCGTAGGCGGGCACCTTGTAATTATAAATCGGCGACTTGGGATCGCTGTGGGAAGTCAAGGAACCTAAAATGCTGGATAAAAAGACAATTCGTCCAGCGGCAGATTTTTTAATGAGCGGGATTAGCGTTTGCGTCAGCGAGATGATATTGAAGAAGTTCGTGTCAAATGTCTTTCGGAATACCTGCGCCGATGTCTTGCTTGCCGCAACAAACCCACCATTATTCTTCTCATCGATCATAATGCCGGCGTTATTCACCAGCACATCGAGCTTCCCGAACTTCTCTTCGATAAACTTTGCCGCCTTCGCGTGGGTTTTCTCGTCGTCTACGTCCAGCCGGATAAAGTCGACATCCAGGCCTTCGGCTTTCAATTTACCCGCGGCCTCGGAGCCTTTCGCCTCGTTCCGTGCGCCCAGCAAAACCTTCATTCCCTGTTGCCCTAATTGCTTCGCCGTTTCAAATCCGATTCCGCGATTTGCACCGGTCACTAATGCTACTTTCCCTTTAAATGAATCGCTCATCTGTCAGCCTTTCCAGTATTCGTGGTAAAAAAATAAAATAAATAACTGACCCAGCTTCCGTCGTTTCGCACTTCCGCGAGGGACCTTCTCATCATGAATGCGTGCGCACCAGCGACAAAAATTCATCGCGAGTCTGCTTGTTGTGCCGGAACGATCCCAGCATCGCGCTGGTCACCGCCTGGCCATGTTGCTTCTCCACGCCGCGCATCTGCATACACAAATGCCGCGCCTCAATAATCACGCCCACGCCTTCTGGACTGATCTTTTCTTCAATGGCTTGCGCAATCTGGCTCGTCAAGCGCTCCTGAATCTGCAGCCGCCGCGCAAACATGTTCACCAACCGCGCCACTTTACTCAATCCAATCACCCGCTTGTTCGGCAGATACGCCACATGGCACTTGCCGAAAAATGGCAGCAGGTGATGCTCGCACAGGCTGAAGAACTCGATGTCCTTCACCACCACCATTTCGTCGTACGCCACACTGAACGTCGCGCCATTCAGGACGTGATCCACATTCTGGTGATAGCCGCTGGTCAAATACTTCAGCGCCTTTTCAAAGCGTTCCGGAGTTTTGCGCAGCCCTTCCCTGTTCGGATCCTCACCGATCAAGGTGATCATCCGGCGCACCAGCGCGGCGACATTCTCTTCTTTCCCGTCGTCTTTGGTTTCGTGCAGCAACAACTCTTCGGCAGGTTTGCTCACGTTTACTCCTCTTCCCTCTCGCTCGCTACGGCAATCTCAGCAAGTTTATCGCCCGTATACTCGAAACTATTGTTTCTCGTCTCTTCAATCCGGATGCGCTCGAGCTTCGCCCCGGAAAAACCTTTCAATCGTTCAAAAATCTCAATGCACAAATTTTCCGTCGTCGGCACTTTTTCTTTGAAGGCCGCCACATCTTCGTTCAGCGATTTATGATCGAACGCCTGAAGCACCGCGCCATCCACGAAGGTGTCGAGATCGGCCAGGTTCGCAATCATTCCGGTAGCGGGGTCCACGTCGCCCGAAATCTTCACTTCCACCACATAATTGTGGCCGTGCCCGTACGGGTTATTGCACTTACCGAAGACCCGGCAATTCTCCTCTTCCGTTAGATGCGCGCTATGCAATCGATGCGCCGCAGAAAAGTGGTATCGCCGCCCCAGTTCCATCTTCAGTGCGCCTTCATCATCTCGGCCGTTGCCCGTGGCGCTCATCGGGAATTTTCCCTCTTCGCCGCGTCCCCATTCCGAAAACAATCCGCGAACAAGTCCGGCGATTCATACAATCTCACCCGCTGCAGCTTGCCATGAGTGATTTTCGGCTCCAGCAGTTGCCAGATCACCCGCGCAATATTTTCGCAAGTCGGAATCTGCCCGGCCAGTTCCGGCACTTCATAATTCAAGTGGCGGTGATCCATGCGGTGCATGATTTCGCGCTCAAGTATTTCCTTGAGCTCTTTCAGGTCCAGCACCATACCTGTAACCGGGTCCGGTTCGCCGGCCACGGAAACTTCCAGAGTGTAGTTATGCCCGTGTCCGTGCGGGTTGTTGCATTTCCCGAAAATGCGCCGGTTCTCTTCCGGCGAAAAATTCGCGTTGTGATAAATGTGCGAAGCGGAGAATTCAATTCTTCGTGTAATCACCACCATATTTACTTTGATGTACCCGGAACTTCCACGCGATACTCGCGTCCCTTCCACTGCACTCGGCCTCGCGCGTAGCTCCAATACGACGCCAGCAGCACGCCGGTATACAAAAACACCGCAGGCACATAATAGAAGATGAACGACAGGGGGTATTGGTTACGAACCAGCTCCGATCCGTAGTTCATTTGCCGGAGAATCAGCAGCAAAACGCCCACAAACGCCGCCATCGGGAACTTGAGCCCCAGCAAAATCACCAGTAGTGGCACCCATGGCAATACCGATTCGCCTTCCCGAAACGCCAGCCACGGTGTTCCGCCCATCAACCGGTACAAATTCTTCTGCCATCCTTGCCACATCGCTCCAAATGACCGGTACATCCGTGCGCGTACCATTCCCCGCCCGGAACCGAACCACAACCGGTAACCCGCCGATTTGACCGCCCGCGCCAGCGCCACATCTTCCAGCACCTCGCCGCAGACGCGCGCGTGCCCACCGACCGCCTCGTACACCTCGCGCCGTATCATCAGGAACTGTCCGTTTGCCGCGGCCGCCGCGTGCTTCGGATCGTTCACTTCAGCAAACGAAAATCGCCTCGCCAGTCTGCAATAAACCAGCGGAATCAGCGCCTTTTCGTACCATCGCTCGGTAATCTGTTCCGGAGAAAACGACACCAGTGCCGCCTTGTTCTCTCTCGCAATCTCCAGCGCGCGCGCCACTGCTCCAGTTTCCAGCTCCACATCCGCGTCTGTAAAAAGCAGCCACGGGGAGTGCTCGCCTTTCGCGCCCAACGCTGCCGCATTGTTCTTGCCGACCCATCCGGCCGCTGGTTCCTCGGCCTCCAGCAATTGCACTTTCGCATTTCGCGTCGAGAGCTCGTGAACGATCGCCGCGGTCTTGTCCCGCGACTGATCGTTGACCACCAGAATTTCCGCAATCTCGCTTTGCTTCTCGAGCGACGCCACGCACGCCGCGATCACCGCCTGTTCATCGCGCGCAGGCACAATCGCCGTAATTACCGTCCCGGCAAAATCCGCGGTCCCCATGCCGGCGAAAGCCGCGATCTCCGCAACCGCACGGCCAGACTCCGACGCATTCTCCCTCGGCGCGACCGCCTCTGTAGACGCTGTCTCTTATACACAT
>CAXMLS010000021.1:0-2322 GCA_964194235.1 uncultured bacterium
TGAGCAATCACGATCCCTACTCCGACTAAGCTTTTTCACTTTCGGGCCACGGATGTTCTCTCGCGCATTTCAACTGCGAGCGATCTCTGCCCCGCTAGTGTTGTAGTTGACTATAACACTAGCCCACGTGTCAAGCTTTTTCTGCTCCTGATTCTCCATTGTTCGGCTGGTACCGCAGGGCGAGTGGCAACAGTTTAAGCCTCCAGCGGGTGCCGCATCGTTTGCGATTTTCAAAGGGGTGCGTTCCTCACTGTTGATTTCTAGAAAACCCGCAACACCTGGCGTAGCGTTTTCAGCTGGCCAGATGCTCTTGCCGGGCCCCTGGATGGGCGGGATTTTGTTTGGCAAGCTGACGCCAGATGACAGAGGAACCGCACTCGAACTACTTGTGGCGTAGACGTTCCACAAACAACGCTATGAATCGACTGGAATCCGACCCGATCGCCACGTTCACATTGGGCTGTACCGAGTCCACTCCAACAGTCTCTAGGCGGTCGCCTCTAGGAATCACCCGATCCACCGCATTCTCGCGGTTCGCCACCGTCGCTCCCCGAGTGAAGATTCCGTTCAATTCGATGTCCACACGCATTTTCTGCGTTTTTAACAGTGTTCGATCGACCACGGCTCCCACGGCAAGAGCGTCATGGATCGCGCCCCCTTTGAATCCTGTGCCCTGATAAGTTCCGATTTGAAACCGGGCCACGGCCGCCGCAAACTTTGCCTGTGGCCCTTCCTGGTTTTCCATTCGTATCACATCCGCTTCCGTGATCAGCGTATGTTCAGTGACATCCAAGCCGACCATCGTCAACCGCCATCCTGCATTGAACACGATGGATGCCGCTTCTGGATCACTGTGGATGTTAAATTCGCTGGCGGCATTGACGTTTCCGCCCGTGATGGAGCCGCCCATCAAGACTACTTCCTTCACGAGCGGCACGATCGATGGGTCCTTCGATACCGCGAGCGCAATGTTTGTCAGCGGTCCGATGGGAATCAGCACAACCTCGTGCGGATATTGATGAACCAACTGAATGATCATGTCCGGCCCAAACATCTGATTCGCTTGACACCGATCCAAGGGCAACTCCGCATTTCCGAGGCCGTTTCGCCCATTCCAGAATTCCTCCGTGTTCAATTTCTGCGCCAGTGGTCCCACAGCGCCCTTAGCAATGGGGATATCACAACGCCCGGCGAGGTGACCGATTCGTAACGCGTTTTCCAGTCCCATGTCAGCGGTCACGTTTCCCGCCACCACCGTGATACCTTCCACCTTTAGTTCCGGCGAATGAAATGCCAGCAGAAGTGCTAGCGCGTCGTCAGTTCCCGGATCTGTGTCGATGATCACTCTTTGCGCGTCGCATGCGGCGGACGCGCACAGAGCTGACGCCAGCATTCCTAGCAGCACCAGCAGTCCCAGCGCCCACCGAACGCCAATCCGTCGTGTTCTCAATCTGTCTGCTCGCCTCACGGTCTCTCCAGTACACCCGAATTCTCAGTCATCCTTGTTCCCCAGTTGGTTGTGGTCATTACCCAGTGCCTGTTCTCTGCTTTGTTCCTTAACGGGCTAATCGGACAACTGGCTACCTCTGCGCTTTCAGATTCTAGTCATTTATCATGGGCAAAATCGGAGTAATATCGCTCCCAATATTGGCTTTCGTTCGGGTGACAAAGGGCAATTCACGAATCTTCGCCGTAAGGGGAAGCGATGAAGTCATCTTTTTCCCGGCGCGTGTACTTGCTTCGCGAGTCCATGTACTGGCGGGGCTTGTTCATTCTCGCCCTCCTCATGGTACGGGAGATACTACGCCCCCTTTGCTATTGGCACGTATGGCATATTTTTGAAACGGATATTTCTCAACAGTTTCTACAGCCGTATGGAAAGGATGAGGTAGAGGTCAAGGTGTACGGGGCTGAAGACAATCTGATGACCATTTCGGAGCGAATCCCTGCGATGGGTGAGTTGGAACTTGAAGAGGTCAGGCGTCGCTTTGCACGAGGCGACTTGATTGCAATTGGCTGCGTGAAAGAACAGCCTGTCGGTTATATGTGGATGGCTCTCTCTAATAGTTTGGAACTGGCTTTTGGCACGTACTGGATTGTCCGGTCCGGCGAAGCAGTGAAATACGGTTCTTTTGTGCTTCCCGCATTCCGGGGGCGAGGTATTCACAGCTGCTTGAACTCTGCCGTGGATGCCTACTTGCGTAAACGCAACATCAACAAGGCACTGGGATCTGTGAGCATCCTGAATCCCCAATCGATGAGCCTTCCAAAGCATTACAAGAGGGCCATCGCCATGACCGTGTTTGTGGCTCGAATTCGGGG
>CAXMLS010000022.1:0-2087 GCA_964194235.1 uncultured bacterium
ATTTTCGAGCGCACACCCTACGGAATTTCTGCGCCGGACCAAGGGTATAGCCATTCGCTCGGCCGCTATGCGGACATGATTCCAGAGGGCTACATTTTTGTATTCCAGGATATTCGTGGACGGTATGGTTCGGAAGGCAAATTTATTATGCAGCGGCCAGTCCATGACGATGCTTCCGATCCGAAAGGCGTGGACGAAAGCACGGACGCATACGATACCATCGACTGGCTGGTGAAGAATGTGCCCGGAAATAACGGACGCGTCGGCATGGACGGAATTTCCTACGATGGTTTTCTCGTGACCATGGGGATGATTCATCCGCATCCGGCGTTGAAAGCGGTTTCGGAACAGGCCTGCATGGGCGACGTTTTCCTGGGAGATGATTTTTTTCATAATGGCGCGTTCCGCTTGAGCTATGGCTTTGAATATTCGGCGTTGCTGGAGAGTTCAAGCGAGAACTTCAGATTTGCTTTCGACCGGGCCGACGTTTACGACTGGTATCTGCGATTGGGCGCATTGTCGAATGCCAACGGCAAATATTTTCATGGCGGGATTCCCACTTGGAACGATTTCGTGGCGCACAACAGCTACGACGAATTCTGGAAGCGCCACGCGGTGGCTTACGGTTTGCAAGAAGCGACGGTGCCCAATTTGAACGTGGCCGGATGGTGGGATCAGGAAGATTTTTACGGACCCACGTTTACGTACGCGCGGTTGGAAAAAACGGACAAGAAAAATTTTAATTATCTGGTCGTTGGTCCGTGGAACCACGGCGGTTGGGCTCATGGTCCGGGGAATTCGCTCGGGGCGATACCGTTTGGTAGCGACACGGGAACGTATTTCCGGCAGAAGGTGGAAGCGCCGTGGTTTGCGCACTGGCTGAAGGACAAAGGCGCGTTGCCGCTCAAAGAAGCGCTGCTATTCCAAACGGGAAGTGACAAATGGACTTCCTTTGATTCCTGGCCGCCGCAACAGGCCAAAGCGCAAAATCTTTATCTTCGCGAAAACGGCGCACTCTCCTTTGATCCTCCACTTTCCGATTCATCGAACGATTTCGATAGTTACCTCAGCGACCCGGCTCATCCCGTGCCTTACCGGCAACGTCCGGTGGACATGACCTATCCGGACGATCATCCGGGAAGCTGGTACACGTGGCTGGTACAGGATCAGCGGTTTGTTGACGAGCGGCCGGATGTGCTGACCTGGCAGACCGGTATATTAAAAGACGATTTGACCCTTGCTGGGCAAGTGACGGCGAAGCTGTTTGCCTCGACCAGCGGCACGGACAGCGATTGGATCGTAAAGCTGATCGATGTTTACCCGGAAAAATATGAGCAGGATTGGAAGCTGGCGGGCTACGAGCTGATGATTTCAGAGGAAATTTTTCGAGGTCGGTTTCAGAAATCGATCGAGAAACCGGAGGAGCTGCAGCCTGGTGCGGTCACGCCATTTGTCATCGATCTGCACACGGCCAATCACGTATTTAAAAAAGGCCATCGAATGATGGTGCAGGTGCAGAGCACGTGGTTTCCGCTATACGACCGCAACCCGCAGAAATTTGTACCCAGTATTTTCGAGGCTAAGGAATCCGACTATCAGAAAGCGACACAGCAGATTTATCGCTCTCAGAGATTTCCTTCCAGCGTGGAGATTTCCGTGCTTCCGCCAGGAGCAACGGTGGAGAAGAAGTAGAGTCCAAGAATCAACCTACAGAAAGCGCCGGCCCCCAAAGTTGAGGCCACCATGGCAAAGATTAAAGAGGTTTGCTGAGGCTTCGTCGACGAAACAGGATTACCGTAGTTGAACCACGCGGGTCTGCTGGGGTTATCGAAGCCCGCGTTCCATCTGACGACTGAATCAGACGGAACGGGGATTCGATGGTTCTTGGGACTACTATGGGCTTAGAGATTTTATTCTCTGAGGCCTCCTTTGTAACTAAAAGGACTACCGAAGCCAGTCACATTTCCCCATGACGGCTATCGATAGCTATGGATAATGGAAGGCCGTGACAGTGTCAAATGACCTGCAGCTGAAACGGGCATGACTTAATAAAGCGCACGGAATAAGTACTGTCTCTTATACACATC
>CAXMLS010000023.1:0-1673 GCA_964194235.1 uncultured bacterium
GATGTGTATAAGAGACAGGTACACGGACACGCCATACCGGAGCAATTCCTTCACCGTGCTCGCGTAACTGTTGGTATTCGACCGTATGCCGTTGGCTCCATCGGAAATCAAAAAAATGATCTTCCGGCGTTCGCGTCCTCGGTCCTTCAACAACTCGGCTGCATTGTAGACCGCATCATCCAGGGCTTTTGTCGACTGCCCCTTGATGTTGGCAACGCCCGCCGCAATTGTCGGCGCATCACTCGTAGCAGAATGGCCGTTGATCGTCGGTCCATTATTTATTGCGGGACTCGGCGGAGCTACGGACGGCTCGGTATCCAGTTCGGTGCGCTTCAATTCCGTCAACAGCTTGTCCTGGTCCGACGAAAATCCTTTGCCCGGATGGAAAAACTGATCGAAGCGGCAGATGTACGCTTCGTCGGCGGTGCTGATTCCCGCGAGGATCGCGCGCAAACTGCCCGCCACCTGCTCCGCATCCTTAACCTTCAGATCGTTGTCTATCAACACCACGATCGACAGCGGAAAAGCCTCGTTGCTGAAATAAGCGATGCGTTGCTCGACCTTGTCCTCAAAAATTCGAAATTCATCTTTGCGCAGGTCCGCCACCAACCGCCCCGAACCATCTTTCACCGTAACGGGCACGATGACCTGGTTCACGGAAATCCCGATTCTCGCCTGGCCGGTGGCAGGAGTCCCTGGCGGCGTTGCTGCACCGGGCACATTCGTTGCCGGAGGTTGTGCCACCGGCGGTTCTTGGGCTTGCTGCGCCTCCGGTTTTGGCAAGGGCGTATCCGGTTCGGGATTTTGTGCTTTCAGCAGAGCAAAGGGACTTGTTACCAGCGCTAGAACGGTAACGAACGTCATTTTTCGTAGACTTTTCATGGGCCTCAAGCCAAACTTCTTTCGGATTTAACCGCGTGGCGCTCCGGCTGCACGCACATCCATCCCGTCAGTTCACGGCATCGAAGAGCATGTCGACCGTCAGGGCTAAGCAAGCTCGATTGCATATCGCGCTGCGCCCCAATGGTTCGGGCCGCAATTTTCGCACCGCAACCGTTTGTAAGATGCTTTGAACGGCCATCGGTGTAGCTGCTGTATAAAAATATCGTTGCTTAAAAAATGATGGGTTTCGAAATTCTCCAGCCGCAAAATTCGCTGGAATTCTTGCAAAGGAAAGTATACATGCGTTCTTTGAGTAAGCTTGCGAGGCTGTTGTCCGCAATTAGCGTTGCTGCCGCAGTCGCTGTTCCGGCAATCCCACAGGAAGCCGCCAGCCAGGGCCCGGTAATCAGAACCCAGGTCAACCTGGTCAACGTCTTCGTTACCGTGCGCGACAAGAGTAAACGCATTATCGGCGACCTCAAGCAGGAAGACTTCAAGCTTGCCGAAGACAATCAGGATCAAAAGATTGCGTTCTTCTCTAAAGACGTCAGCATGCCCATTACGCTGGCACTGCTCCTCGATACCTCCGGCAGCGAACAGGACATGCTTGGCGCCATTCAAAGCGCCGGAAGCCAGTTTTTGGATCGCGTGCTGCGCAAGGGCGACGAAGCCCTGGTGATGTCGTTCGACACCGACGTCGACCTGCTTTCCGATTTCACCGACGATCGCGCGCAACTTGATCGCGCCGTGCGCCGCTCGCGCATTAATACTCCGGGCGGTGGAACGATCGC
>CAXMLS010000024.1:0-12229 GCA_964194235.1 uncultured bacterium
GGGTTATAGAGAACCGCGTCGGACCCGCGGCTTAGATTGAACGCCTGTTTGGTCTTCACCGAAGTGTATTCACTTACGGAGCAAATGTAGTCAACCCGGCGCACGCTGGCACGCTCTAGCCAAAAGGGAATTTTGCCAACGCTCCTTCCCAATTCTGTGGCGAAATAAGTCAGTGAGCCATGCAGGCGCCCAATGACAGGCACATTCAACTTTCCCCATCCTGCCGCCCAACCCTGATGATCCGGAACCTCTATGACGTCGACCTCACCCGCGAGCGCCCATTTTTCGATCTGCTTGAAGAGTTGGCGGCGGGAATAAATCCAGCTTCCTTTTGTCCGGTAATCGCGGAGCCGCCATATCCTCACCCCTTCGTCGACTTCGAAGTTCGGCGCAGGATAATCACGCGGATACACGCCAATGACGCGCACGTCATGACCCAGCCTGGTGAGCGAACGCCCCAGAATTTGCGTCATCGTGCCGATTCCGCCGTGCGGGCCGGGCGGATATTCCGAGCAAATAAAACAAATCTTCATACGGCAGCCGACTTCCGGTCTGCGGTTCCGTAATACCAATTCGCATCAAGAAACCGGCCAGAGGCAGCCCATCTAAGCATTCCCAGAATTGCGGCTGATGGTTGGCTGCGAGCATTGCCTCGCAAGTGTTTCCAGCGCCGGAGAGAGGACATTTGTTTCAGATCCCGCCGATCCTGAGCAGTCAGATCCGTTGCGGACTGCCACATACTGTCCCACCGATCCAACATTTCCATGCCCTTACGGATGGGCATACGAAAGGTCAAACCAACATCCCGCAGGGCCTCGAGCTCCGGCTTGGTCCAAATCTGTCCGGTGAGCAAACGGAGATGATCCGAGAGCACATCCATAGCGAGTTCCGATTGCAGCGAACCATTTTGCATCGTTTGCCGTTTCTGATGGAACCGGACATAGCATAAGACCTCGGGTATCGTTCCCAGCCAGCCCCTTCGAGTCAGTTCACACCAGAGACGGTAATCCTGTGATAGCGGCAGTTCGCGATAGCCACCGATTTCCGTCATGGCTTGCCGCTCGATACATACAGCGCTATGAATCGAAGGACCGCGAAGCAGCAGGCTCCAACGAAATACGCGAGAATTTAGCGGGATTGCGGTAACGCTTCCGAACCGAGAACCACTGTCGGTGAATCCTTGCCAGTACGAAACGCACGCGCGATAGTCCGGATAAGCCGCCAGGAACTTCAGCTGTCTTTCGATCCGGTTGGGCGTACACAAGTCGTCTGCGTCAATGCGAACAATATATTTGCCGCGAGCTTCTCGTAGCCCGTCATTTGCAGCCACGTAGGGCCCACCGGTGGAGTTTCGTCGCAGTAACTTTAGCCTGTTATTCGTGCGGCGGGCTTCCTCGATAAGCTCACAGGTTCGGTCGTTAGAATTATCGTCGACCAGGATGTACTCCCAGTCAGTGAACGTCTGAGCCTGAACAGAAGCGATAGTTTCCGCGAGATAACGGCTTCCGTTGCGCACCGCGGTTAAAACTGTGACGTGAGGTGAGCTCATGCCGCGATGGCCACCAAATCCGACAGGGTTTCCTGGGGAGCTGACGCTCGACGATTGACCTGCAACCAGGTGTCGAGGACGAACAAATTCCAAACTCGGCGCGCGAATCTGCCTGCGGTCTCGGGATCGGAGACCAAAGCTTTAACTCCTCGACGGTCGAACAGGCCCTCTTTAACTGCGAACCCATCCGGAAGTGCCCGAATGAGCTCAAATATTGCCGGCTGTCGCACCCAACGGCTCAATGGCGTGTCAAATCCGGACTTTTGTCTGTTGAGGATCTGCGGCACGCACCGCTTACCCACTGCTCGCTTCAGCAATATCTTGAAGTCAGTAGCGGTTTGCTTCCACTTGCCCGGAATTCCTTCGGCAAGACGTACTAGATGATAGTCGAGAAAAGGCACGCGAACTTCGAGAGAATTTGCCATGGACATCCTGTCGGTGAGCGCAAGTATTTGGTCAGGTAAATAGGTATGCTGATCAATATACTGGAAACGGGATAGGGAATCCGTGCCGGGATAGCTTTTCCACAGGGATTCAAAAATTTCCTCAGTTTTGCCGCTCGCCGGGAACCCGAGCTCTCTCAGTCCTTGCCCATTGAACATTTGAACCCGTTTTAAGTAGGTTCGCCACGCATCGGAAGGATGTCCCGCCACGCGTAGTTCGTCCGCCCATGGTTGACTGTAGTATTCAGCAAAGGGCGCCAAGGTTCTGGCTGCCAGGGGAGCATGACGAAACGTACGTCGGATTCTTCCGGGCCCGGGGTCCAGGTACCTCGAATAGCCTCCGAATAATTCATCTCCTCCGAGGCCGGACAGGCAAACTTTCACCTCCCGAGCAGCAAATCGACTTATCAAGTAATTCGGAATAATCGAGGAATCCCCAAGAGGTTCGTCCATATGCCAGAGCAGCTTGGGAAGATGCTCTAAGGCGTCCTGAACTTTAACATGCAACTCGCGATGATCAGTGTGGGCGTGATCCGCCATCAAGCGGGCAAATGGCGTTTCATCAAACTCAGTATGTTCAAATCCAACCGTGTAGCTTTTGATGGGTACGTCAGACAGACGCTGCGCTGTCGCAGTCACTAAACTGGAGTCAAGCCCGCCACTCAAAAACGACGCTACGGGAACATCGCTGCGCATCCGAAGTCTGACTGACTCATCGAAGGCTCGTTCAACGCTTTGCTCGAGGGACTTGGAGTCCTCGGCGGCCTGCAGCGCGCATTCCCCGAGATTCCACCATGCGCGGTTCTCAACGCCGGCCGCGTCAATTGACAGGTAATGGCCAGGTAGCAGTTTCCTGGCGTTTTTATAGGGAGTTGCTTCGCGCGGAATGTAACTAAGCCGCAAGAAGTCGGCGATGGCATCCAGATCGAGCGAAGTCGAGAACTCAGATTGCGTTTGCAGCGCTTTCAGTTCGCTGGCAAAAAGCCATCGAGAACCAATCTGAGCGTAATAAAGAGGCTTGACACCCATGCGGTCGCGAGCGATGAACAAACGCCTCCTCTTGCTATCCCAGATGGCAAAAGCGAACATGCCGTTCAACTTCGGCAGCATGCGCTCGCCGTGCTCCTCGTACAAGTGGACCAGCACTTCGGTGTCGCTGTGAGTGGAAAGGTGATGCCCTCGGGACAACAACTCGTTGCGCAATTCAACGAAGTTGTAAATTTCACCATTGAAAACCACCACTACGGATCCATCCTCGTTCGAGATGGGCTGCTTTCCGCCGGGCAGATCAATAATGGATAGCCGGGCCATACCCATCGCGATCGGTCCCTCAACCAAAAAGCCAAAGTCGTCGGGACCGCGGTGACGCTGGATCTCCACCATCGGGCGAAGTTCAGCTCTTGACGGAGGACGAACGAGATCAAAAATTCCAGCTATTCCGCACATTGTTCGGCCTCCTGCTGAGCATTCGCGGATGGGGCCACTGAAAACTGCCACCTGGAAGTCCATCGAATAGGAAGGGTCACATGGCCAGAAAGAACCAACAAAGCCGCCGTTTTTTTCTCGCCAAATTCCGGGAAATACCATCCTGTAGTTAACGTCGAGGTCACGGATTGAGGAAAATGCAGATCACAGGCGAGCGAGCCGCCTTCCGGAGTGCTCCAGCGCAACTGAACTTCTCTATCAGAGTGAGTCCGATGCAATTTCCATTTTCCTTCGCCAAGAAATAAACGGGTTTCAAAGTGAACGTCACCGCTGCCGTCGATTTTCTCTTCGAAAAGCAGATCGCCCGCGTCATCGAAAGCCCAGGTACGCCACAACACGATGTTTCGCGTCAGGCGGCGGAATCCATCCCAACGAAGGGTGCTTGTTGTTTCGCGTTGAACGGTCCAGGCTCCTCCGTCGTTTGCATACGTTTTGGGCAGAAATTTACGGTCTTCCAGCGTCAAGCCAGGCGCCAACCCATTAAGACAAGTTACGTTCTGGGCCTTCCCGCTCTTGGACCATCCGCTTAGGCTATTCGAAGAACTCAGAATACTTCCTGGCTCCCTGACGATTACCTGACCCATCCACCACAGCTCAAAACTGCCGCGACCGGAATCTCCGTGGCCACGCGATATCGAGTAGGGATCCATGTGTGCAGTGACCTCAGCTGACCGATCCGGCGACCTGAGGAACATAAATCCGCCATGCGGATAGCAACTAACTAGCTTAGGAGCTTTCGCGTGCTCGCACATTTGTGGCTGGTCACCGCAATACAACAGCGTCAGAGGAGTGACCGAACGGTGCCGCGGTGGTTCGCGCAGCAAACCGTAACGATAGGCGGCAGACATCAAACCCCAAAGGTCCTCGATGGAATGATCCGGTGAGTTGTCGCCAAAGCGTGGCAACGAGCCATCTGGTCGAAGCAGCTCGTTAGCCAACTGGAACATCCTGCAGAGTCGAGCTTCCCAGTTTTTCGACAGCGCTCTGCGGCAAAGTTGCGCGGCGAGGAAATACTCCAGGGCGGTGCGGCATAGCAGCAAATGATAGTGACTGGATTGCTCCGCAAATGTGCCGTCTTCCAACACCAGCTTGGGAAAATATAGATCCCACAACTCGAACGCGAGCCGTTCCCAGGCCGCAGCCTCCGGGACATCCGGTAGCATGCGGCTCGCACGAAACAGCCCCCGGGCGTCATTCAGTATGTGGTTGTGGAACCCAAGGCTGTGTTCGACATTCTTCGCCAGGTGGCTGGCGTCATTCCACATCTGCTCTTTTATCGCGATTATTTCAGCACTATCCTGCTCTGCCATGTGGCCGAACCAAAACAGGCACTCGGACAAAGAAGCTATGCGTTCCGCTGTGGTGTAGGCCGCAAACGTGATTGCCGTGTGCGGATTGTTCCGCCACTGTGTCCAAGCAGCGCGGAAGCCGGCGTGCGCAGTCGCATGACCAAACGCTGCTGCGCAAGCATAGCGTGCGGCCCAATAGAGACGATCCAGAGAATGCCGATCTTCAGGCTCATGCAACGTGTCAGCAGGACCGAACGTCACATACTCATATTTGTTGCCAGCCAACCGGAACTCACCCTTAAGTTGTCTATCGACATCTGAAAACAACAAGTCGAGCCCACGAGTTGCCTGGAAATTATTCGCTTTGGCAACGTAAAGTGGCGCGATGCCGGCCGAAAATTTAGGCACTGGACCCAAATCCGGCGCTAGAAACATGTGTGGAGCTTGCTTGTGAAGAATGCGCTTGCCTGCGGCTCGAACGGAGGACCGCCACGGACCGGTGGCTACGCGCAATCCTTGAAGCAAGTCTCCCTTGCGCATGCTGAGCCGCACGGCGTTTTGTTGTTCTGGAGTCAGAAAGCTCATTTGCGAATATTTAGCGACCTGCGCTCGACATCGAATAAGCCAAGCCGGATACAGGCTGCTCAAGGAACTCACGAATCGCAGAAGCGACCCGTTGCGTGCACGCACCGTCGGTAAACGTACAAATTTCTTTCACGAGTGTACGTCTGCCCTCGCGCCGTTCAGCGGGATTTACGAATCCGGATCTTACGGCTTGAATTAATTCTTCCTTGCTACGTGGCATGGCGATGCCACCGGATGACGTAATGGGAAGAAAATGTTCCTGGTGATAACACTCCAGCGCGGAACGGTCATATTTCCGTGAACGGCTATCGTCATAGGCCGGCCCGACCTGCGGTTTGTCGAATATTGCCCCGTCGACCGTCATCGTCGAAGCCACGTTGACGTGCACATCGCTATAGCACAACGTGGACGCCAGCTTGGAAATATCATTCATGCCAACGTTCGTGTGGCCGAGAACTTTCGCTCCCAGCTCCCACGGATTGTCGAGCACCACGTTCTTGGCGGCCTTCAGCACCGATTGCCAACGTTCCATGGGATCGACTGGATGCCTGCGGAACAGGATGATCGGTTCGCCTGGAATTTGTTTCGTTTGAATGGCGTCGTCGAGCTGGCCGAGGAATTGAGGTTCGTGAGGCGCGCAAGTGAAATAGCCTCCGGCAAAAAGCAGCACCGGCCGATTCGCTGGGAGTAACAGCCGCTGTCGCCATTCCGCCTGACTCCATAGACAATCGCGATTCCAATAGAAGTCAAACTGTGGAGTTCCAACGATCTTTACTTCGCTGTCAGCGGTGTGTGGGTAACCTCTTCTGAGTTGGTCGACGTTGTACTGATTCCAGACTAAATAAAGGTCAAAGTTAATAGGAATACACGGCCGGGTAGTCAAATTGTCGAAAGATAGAATCGCAGCGGCGCTTCGGACTCCGGCTAGCGTCGCGACTCGAACGGTCAACTCTTCGTCAGTGAGAAAAGGCGTAAGACAAAAGAGCGCGTCGATTTTAAGTTGTTTGAGCTGCTGCTCGACTGCACGCGCGTTTGTATCGGCCCAAAACAGTTCCAGTTCTCGCGTTTGTGCCCGCTTCAGCCCTCCCGGCATCGCAAGCGACAGCCGGCGAGCGCGTGCGCGCAACTTTTTCCTGAAGCGTATTCGCCACGGACGATCAAGATTCTGGCGGTATTCGCGAATGGCCGTCGAAGGACTGTTGCGAAATTTCTCATGCCATTGATTTATGATCCCGCGAGCACGCTCGTATTGGGCGCCCCACGTCGCCTTTTGAAGCGGGTGAACTTCACACCCGGCTTGAGCTAACTCGAATTCGAGCAGTTCGTCTTTCCAGCCAAGCAAAATCACTGGGCGGATGCTTGCGCTGAGCTGGGCCAATAGCCCGCTGCGCAGCAAATAACGAACCGAGAATTGCAGGCTGATAGGGATTAATACTCGAGGCTTATTCATCGAGGCTCGCTACGGATGATGGATTCAGTTCAGCCTGGTACGCCAGGGTTCGCCGAGACTTCGCGCCAGCACGCTGAGGAGCACCAACTCGCCAAGTGACTGGAGGGGTCAGCAGACCAGGGGCCGCGTCCGGATCGTAGTCAGACTGCACCATGACGAGAAGCTTGTCGGATAGATAGCGTCCCTTAAGGCCGACGCCATTGCATATCAGCTTGATGGTTGCGGAGTACATTCCGGGCGTGAGCCACAAAGTCGGAACGTCTACAGATACGTGGTAAACGCCCTTGCCATCGATCTCTTTGTGCTGGCGTTCATTGATGACCGAGTGCATCACCATGGTGCCTTCGGGGTTCTCAATGATCAGGAACATTCGGAAACCCGAGAAAGAAACACGCGACTTCAGCTCAAATTCGAAGTGCATGGGCTTCGAGGCGTCGACAAACGCGTCCGGGCGATTGACAGTCAGGCCTGAAATCGTTATCTCACCGGAATCATTGCGAGTTTCCTGGCCTTCTCCCATGCTGCGGTGATACATTTCGATGCCGTTTTGCAAGCTTCCGGCAACACGCAACCGGCCCCCTTCGATGTAAAGGCACCGATTACACAGCGACTGAATGGCAGGCATGTTGTGGCTCACGAATATTACAGTACGGCCTTCTTTTGCCACTCCGGCCATTTTTCCAAGGCATTTTTTCTGGAACGCCGCGTCACCAACCGCGAGTACTTCATCAACAATTAGAATTTCAGGATCCAGGCTGGCGGCAACCGCAAAACCTAGACGCATGTACATCCCGGTCGAATATCGTTTAACCGGAGTGTCTAGAAATTTCTCAATTTCGGCGAAAGCGACAATCTCATCGAACTTGCGCATGATCTCATCGCGGCGCATTCCCAGAATTGCTCCGTTTAGATAAACATTCTCGCGGCCTGTCAACTCCGGGTGAAATCCGGTTCCCACTTCCAAAAGGCTTGCAATCCGCCCGCGAATATCAGCGTAACCTTTCGTAGGTTCCGTGATGCGCGACAAGATCTTCAGCAACGTACTCTTTCCCGCTCCGTTCCGGCCAATCACGCCAACGACGTCTCCCTGACGGACTTGAAAGGAAATGTCATGGAGGGCCCAAATGCTATCGTCGCCGTCGCCCTTAGAGGGCGCGGGGACACCGGGCTTCAGCAGAGATTGCACACGGCGGAATGGCGCACAGACGGTGTCGACAATCTGATCCCGGAGGGTATTGTGGCGTTTGTGCAGCGCTCCAATGGTGTACTGCTTGAACAGCCCATGGGCGTCTATAACAATTTCACTCATCTGTTTTGTCCACGTGTAGTGTGCAGCAGAAGATCGCTGCTTATTTGATTTCAATCAGCAAGTGTGGCGGAGGTGTTATTCGAGTTCTTCCCAGCGGATCAGGTGGTCAGCTGGAATGTCGCAGACGGCAGTGCGCGAGATAATCTGATCTAAATGCTTGGCCGCGATCCCGGTGCCCGGACGCTTTGTCCATACCATGTCCGGTTCGATTTTTGCGCCTTTTGCAATGGGGCGCAGAGAAACGACGCTGCGATGGGCCCAGGAACGAATTGGTTTTTCTAGTTCATGTATTTTCTTGCTGCCGCCGAGAGCCTCATCGACGCACCGCACCGCTTTTACCAACTCATATAATTCGTATGGTTCAATCGAAACGCTCTGGTCCGGCCCAGGCTGTCTGCGGTCCAGAATAAAATGCTTCTCGATGAGTTTAGCGCCCACGGCAACGGCGGCGATGGAAGTGTAGATTTCGGGCGTATGGTCGGAATGTCCGATAATCAAATTGTATCGAGCCTCCATCTCTCGAATAACGCCCAAGTTGACGTCAGCATGCTTGGCGGGGTACTCCGACACGCAATTCATCAAGATGAGTTGATCGTTTATCGGCCGCAACGTTTCGACTGTCTCGTCTATCTCGTGCCAATCGGCCATGCCCGTGGAAAGAATTACTGGTTTGCCGAAACTGGCGATTACTTTTAGGGTCGGCAAGTCCGTCAATTCGCCCGAGCCAATCTTGAATGCGCTCACGCCCATTTCATTGATCTCGCACGCCGCTTTGCGGCTGAAAGGCGTGCAGAGATAAATGATTCCCAGTTCTTTGCAGTATTGAAACAGTTCGTAGTGTTGCTCCAGTTTCAGAGCATACAGTTGCAGGAAATCGTAGAGAGGAATATTGAAATTCCCGGACATGGGGACGCCGTCCCGGAGCATTTCCTCGTCCGGTAGATGGTGTTGAAATTTGATGACGTCCGCGCCACAGGCCTTGGCCTGACGGACCATCTCTTTAGCAACGTCGAGATTCCCAAGGTGATTGTCACAACCCTCGGCAATTACGAGACACGACTTGCCAGGGCCAATGGCTCGTCCATCGATATGAATCACATTTACCATTTTTTCTCCGGGGTAGGTCAAGAATGCGAAAGGACTCGCGCTAACTTAAAATTTGCAAGCTCCAGATCTTCGGGGGTATCGATATCAACGAAATCCTCCCACGGAGTAACCATCGGAATCGTCTTTTGTCCGAATATTCCGCCGCCCGCCAGGAGACTTTTAACCCGGAAGGCGTACACCAAGCCGTTCAAGACGTAGGCGCTCGCCTGGCTATTGCGGAGCTTTCGAGTGCCCATGGTTCGGCCTTCGGGATACGGCCGCAGTAAGCCGCCATCCACAACCATCACTTCTTCGGGGTGAAACACATGTGGGAGTTCGGACACCGCTGCAACGCAATCAGCATCTGAAGCGATGAGCATGGAGATGGCGCCGTCAATCTGACTTGGTTTTCTGAACGGGGCGGTAGGCTCCAAAAGAACTGCGAATTCCGGCGCGGGATTTAGTTTTTCGACCGCCCAGGTTAAGGCATGGACGAGCACGTCGAGAGTGGGAGTGGTGTCGCCCGCGAGCGACTCTGGCCGCAACCAAGGCACCGCGATGCCCATCGAGCGAGCTGAGTCGGCGATCTCTGCGTCGTCTGTCGAGACCAATACGTGCGACACGTGCCGAGCTTCTTTAGCCGCCTGAATAGTCCACGAAATCAGACTCTTTCCGCCGATTTTCGCGAGGTTTTTTCTCGGTATCCTCTTTGACTGCCCACGAGCCGGGACAATGGCCACCGCGCCTATGTCGGCCAGAATTTCAGTGATAGGGTCCCGTTCCGGCGTTAAAACTAAAACGGAGTCGCCATCCTCGACTACGACTTCGATAATCTCGCCATTCTTATTCACCACCGGAACGGCAACAATATTTAGCTGCTTCAAAAGACTCCGCGCCTCTTCGGTGCTCCCCGCGGATATCGGATCGGTGTTCATCACGTTGTTCACTGTGGACACGAGGAGGGCATCGTCAAGAAGACTGCGACGAACGTCTCCATCACTTAAAACGCCCGCGAGATGATCATCCTCGTCACACACAAACAGGATGCCGCGGCGGTTGTTGGTCATCCGCTGCAGAGCGCTGCGCAGCGTCTCGGATGAATAGATAATTAGATCGGATTGTTTCAACATGAGAATGTTTCCAGTAATCCCTAGAGTGACGCCTGCCTAGTTAAGAAAATTAATACGCCATTTCCTTGTTCAGCAACCTTGCGTTGATTTCGATTTCTTTCAGCACGTTGACGATTTTTTGCGATGCCGTTCCGTCGCCATATGGATTGCTGGCCAATCGCGCTTGCGCCACAAATTCCGGACTCGTTGCGACTCGCACAGCAGTGACAATCTCGTCTTTATGGTTGCCCGCATTGACAACGTTTAAGGCTTGAGGCCGGCCATTCTGCCGTCGACCGATATTAACAGCAGGCTTGCCAAAGCTGGGAGCTTCCATGATTCCGCTGCTGGAATTGCCGACCACAACGTCCGCCATTTTCATCAATCCCAAATAGTCCTGGCGCGGTAGATTGCGAAATAGCCGGATATGCGGCCGCTTCAGTTTGACCAGACGCGAGCGGATTAATTCGCTGCCCGCATCGCCATTTGGATAAACGAAAATCGTGGGCCAATTAATCTCCGTCAAAGCATTAATTGTTTCACCGACCTGATCCCCGGCCTGCGATTCTTCTTCTGTAAGCGGATGCTGAACCGTCAAGATGAGACGCTCATTCTCTTTCAATCGATATCGTAACCGCAGGTCTGTTTCTGCCGTGACAAAGCCGGCGGCCAATTCGTCCACCAGCGGGGCGCCAGTCACAAAAATCCTGAAGTCGTGTTCCCCCAGGCGCCGCACGCGTTCCGCGAATTGCTCATTCGCAGCAAAATGAATGTGCGCCAATTTGGTTATCGCATGGCGTACGACTCCGTCGACATTTCCCGAAAGCTCGCCCGCCTGGATATGGGCCACAGGTATACCCAGATGCAAGCCTGCGATTGCGCCCATCAACTGTTCGCCGCGGTCGCCGGCCAGAAGGATAAGGTCCGGCTTCATTCTTTGCAGCGCCGTCGGCAGTTCCATGAGGAAGCAAGCGAGAGACTTCGTCATGGTGGCAGCCGTGTAGCCGTCGAAGGTCATAAACATTCGCTCGTCGACATGGAAGCCGTCTTTTTCGATCTCATGCACGCTCATGCCAAAAGCTGGCAGTAGATGCATGTTAGTGGCAATGATCCGGTAGTCGAGCGAGGGGTCCTTCTCGATCAGTCGCAAGACTGGTCGAATATAACCCCATTCACCACGTGATCCTGTAATTACCGCAATAGTTCTCATTTGATTTCTGAAGATTGAAGTATTGAGAAGCTGCTTTCTTGTATTGAGGTTGGAAAGAATTAATTCAACGCTTGCAACTGCTGAATTGCATCTTTGCAGTCGATGCGCTGCAATTCAAAAATGGGCGAGCTGGGCTGATTAAAACCGTTCTCGGTGTTAAATGCACAAGCGAAGCCGAGTTGCTTGAGTAGCCCGACTGCTTCATTCGAATACGAATTCTTCTTTCCATACGGATAACTGAAGGGCCAAAGATCCTGTTGTTCAAGATTGTTGTCCAGAAGCGCGCGCGATACATGCAGGTCCCTGCTTAACTCATCGCTGCTGAGCTTCGATAGCGGGCGGTGCTGATGTGTATGACCCGCCACCAACATTCCTGCTCGCTGGAGCTCTCTGATTTCCGGCCAACTCATGTACAACTCTTCGGCGAAATCACCCTGTTTGCCGAGATGAGTCTCGAATAAATTTTTGGTGATGCAATCTCGCACACCAGCGTCCAGAGCAAAATTAAAAAGAAACTTGAATTTGGCGACTTCTAACGTGTCCAGCGGGTACGAGGCTTGCGCTACGGATGGATCGATGGAGGCTGCTGCCGATAATCCGGCCGGCGAGTCCGCCAGTAACTTCATAAATTCTGCGCGATAAGTTTCAAACTCCAACTTGGCCATCAGAAAATGATTCATGTGTACGGGGGCAACAATTTTGTCTTTCACACAC
>CAXMLS010000025.1:0-4108 GCA_964194235.1 uncultured bacterium
ATGTGTATAAGAGACAGGCATTTACCAAATCCTCGCTGGCACGCGACTTCGATACATAGCCTTGCGCACCAACGGTAGAAATTTCGTGCAGGATTTGCGGAGAATCATGCACGGTAAAGAAAAGAATTTTTGCCGAAGGATTGTTCTTTAAAATCTGCAGCGCGGCATCGAGGCCGCTGAGGCCGGGCATATTTACGTCGAGTATCAGAAGATCGGGGCGCAACTCCTCCGCTTTGGCGACCGCTTCGTTTCCTTCGATGGCTTCGCCGCAAACGGCCCACTCTTCCTGGCTTTCCACCAGGCCGCGAAGACCGCGGCGCATGACTTCGTGATCGTCGGCAATTAAAATACGTTTGCGAGTGTCGGCAGTTTTGCTCTCCGTCCCCGTGGAGGCAGCTGTGTCTTCCGCGGGGCTTTCCATACCAGCAGCGACAACCGGCAGCGAGGCAAGGACGCGCGTGCCCTTGACGGCAAATTCCACGTCGAGCTGACCGCCAATCTGGCGCAAGCGTTCGCGCATGCCGGGAATTCCCACCCCGAGCGACGGCATACCGACAGACGAGGAGCGGTCCGAACCACTCTTGATGCCTTTGCCGTAATCCACGACTTCAAGATGCACATTGCCCTGGTCTTCGAAGATGCGGATATCGGCGGTGGCGCTGCCGGAATAGCGATGCATGTTGGTGAGACTTTCCTGCAACACACGAAAAAGGGCGGTCTCCGCGTCGGAGGAAAGCCGGACGAGATCCTCATCGATTTTTATGTTGAGCTGGATGCCGCTGCGCTTCTTAAATCCTTCGACGTACCAGTGCACCGCGGAAGCCAGCCCCAATTCATCGAGTAGTGGAGGGTGAAGAAGATAGGAGAGCGTGCGAATTTCTTCGCCGATGGCGGCGATGGTCGCCTTGGACTCAGCAATGGCTTCCTTCACCGGTTCTTTTTTGGTGCCGACAAGTTTCGCGAGACGGTCGAGGGCCATTGATAGGACGGCAATTTTCTGGCCGGTGGTGTCGTGCAGATCGCGAGCGATACGGCGGCGCTCTTCATCCTGCAATTTCAACAAGCGCGCGGAAAGCTGACGGAGAGAAAGCTCGCTGACGCGCAACGCTTCGTTGGTCTCGATCAACGCGGTCAACTCGGTGGCCACGACGCAAATGGTATGGACGTTGCCTTCGCTGACAGGACTCAGGGTGAGACGAATGGTACGAGGGCGCTGCCTGTTGGTATCGAGACGGATTTCGCCGCGCACGATATTCTGGTTGGCATCGGCGACGAGAGTACTCAACAGCTCCCGATCTTCGCCGAATACGAAATTGTTGAGCGGGGAGCCGATGAATTTCTCCAGGGGCACGTCGAAAATTTCCGCAAAACTTCTGTTGGCATAGAGGACGGTGCCGTCAAGGCCCAGCATGGCGGCGCCTTCATCGATGGTCTCCACCATCAGGCGATAAGGATGTTCCGCGCCCTGCAGGGTAAAAACCTGGTCACCTTCCGGACCGGAGACCAGCACGGCATCGACTTCACCGCTGCGGATGGCGCGGAGAGTTTCTTCAAGCTCGGCGACGCGCTCGCGGAGATCGCGTATCTGGGTTTTTGGAATGGGCGATTTTTTGCGCTTAGCCACGACGCTGCTCCTACCCCAGCCTCAGGTCGAGCCCGAGGATTACGCGTTTTTGATCGGAAAAATCTCCGACCAAGCGACGAAGCGGCAAAGGCATGGATTTAATCAAAGTGGGCGCGGCGATGATCTGACCAGCAGCGGCCATGGCCGGTTGCTGATAAATGTCGACCACTTCCAACTCAAACTGCCCGGGAATGTATTTATCGCAAAGGGCCCGAAGATTTTCAACAGATCGCAGCGATCGAGGGGTTTGGCCGGTGACGTACAACCGGAGAATGTAGTGAGCAGCTGGGCGTTTGCGCGTTTTTTTCCGGGCCGTTGGCGCGGCGCGCTTTTTTAGCTTACGTGGCACTTTGCTTTACTCCCGGGCGGACATCGAGCCCGACGAGAACGCGCTGAGTATCGGAAAGATCGCCGATAATTTTGCGAATAGGCTGCGGGAGATTACGGACCAGCGTAGGAATGGCGAGAATTTGATCGTCCTTAGCGAGTTGCGGCGTTTTGATCAGATCGATTACGCGCAACTGATAACGACCCTGAAGATGCTCTTCGCAAATTTTCTTCAAATTGGTAAGCGCGATCAAGGATTTGGGCGTTTGCCCCGCGACGTACAGACGCAGCTCAAAATCGGAGTTCGAGGCGGTTGCCCGAGACTTAGGGGCCTTAACTTTTCCGTTCACGGAAATCATGAATTCACCTTGCCATCGGGAGCGGTTACTTTGCGGATTCTGGCCATCTGATCCTGGTCCAGGGCCAGACGATGATCGCGTTCCTGTTGTTGGCGGGTAAGCCGGGCGAATTCGGCGTGTTCCGCAACAAGCTCAGAACGCAGCCCGGCGATCTGAGATTCCAGGAGCTTTCGCCGGTCTGCAGATTTCTTGCGAGTCTCTTCCAGACTTTGCAGCTCACGGAGCGCTTCGGCTTTCTCGCGAGCCTCCTGGGCGAGACGCGCGGAACCGGTGTACACAGTGCCCGCGCCCACATATGCGGGAATCAAGCGCACGCCTTTTTTGGACATTACAAATTCGCGAATCTGATTGGAATGGGCCATGCCTCGCGATTTTAAAACGTACAAGCAACGATTGCGCTCGCCATTCAATTCCTGGTCACGCAAAAGTATCCAGGTGTCGGTGAGCGAAGAGATGCCCACTTCGGTTTGCTCTGGCGTGTCACGATTTCCGGTCAAGGTTATAAACATGGCGGTGATCTGGCGTTCTTTCAAGAAATCGAGTAGGCGCATGAGCATGGCGTGCACTTCGTTGGTATTTCCGCTGATGAGATTGGTGATGGGGTCAACGATGACGACGTCGGGATTGAATTTGTCAACAAGCTCGTGAATGCGCAAAAGATGCATTTCCAAGCCATGCTGAGTCGGGCGCCAAGCATGAAACTGGAGTAGACCTTTATCGATATGCGGACCAAGATTAATGCCTACGGAGCGCATATTTCGCGTGGCCTGCGCCGCGGATTCTTCAAACGCGATGTACAGGGAGCGCTTGCGACTGCGGCAGGAAGCGTCCGCGAAATGGGCCGCGAGCGTGGATTTGCCCGAACCGGCGGTTCCGGAGACCAAAATCGAAGCACCTTTGTAAAAACCCTGGCCTTCGAGCATGGCATCGAGGTCCGGCACGCCGGAGGATATGCGTTCCCTGGAAACTTTGTGGTCGAGGCGGAGGGACGACAAGGGCATGACGGAAAAGCCTTTTTTGTCGATCAAAAAAGGATATTCGTCGGTGCCGTGAGAGGAGCCGCGATACTTCACGATGCGCATACGGCGCGTAGAGTTCTGGTCGGTGATGCGGTGATCCAAAGAGATCACGCAATCGGAGACGTATTCTTCCAGGCCGTAACGTGTGAGGGAACCTTCGCCGCGTTCGGCGGTGACCACAGTAGTAAGCCCGCGATCTTTCAACCAGCGAAACAGGCGGCGGATCTCCGCGCGCAACAGACCGGCATTGGAAAAACCGGAGAAAACCGCTTCCAGAGTGTCCAGCACCACGCGCTTGGCGCCGACGGAATCGACGGCGTGCTGCAGACGAATGAAAAGACCTTCGAGATCGTATTCGCCGGTTTCCTGAATTTCGCTGGGCTCGACACGGACGTAATCGAGAAATAATTTTTTGCGGGCGACCAACGCTTGCAGATCAAATCCGAGAGACTTGACGTTGCGGCTCATTTCCTCGGAGGTTTCTTCAAAGGTTAATAAAACGCCGGGTTCCTGGAATTGCGTGGCGCCGCGAACGAGAAATTCCATGGCAAACATGGTCTTGCCGCAACCGGGTCCGCCACACACGATGGTGGGACGACCCTGCGGGAGTCCGCCGCCGGTAATTTCATCGAAGCCGGGAATTCCGGTTTCGGCCTTTTCCAATTGAGGGAAGGTGCGAGAGGCGTTGGCAGGTTTAGATTTCCGGGATGAACGACGCATAGTTGCGATTTTCCGCCTGACGAATGCCGGATGAAATTACGTTCTATTTTGAGCGAGAA
>CAXMLS010000026.1:0-3024 GCA_964194235.1 uncultured bacterium
ACATTCGCAGCGCTTCTGCATTGCTCCGCTTTGAAGCCCTCAGCTACAATCTAACGTTTATCCTTCACCATAAAAATACCTTGGGAGCCATGGCCGAGATTCAGCTGCATAACACACTGGGCGGCAAGATCGAGCCTTTCATTACGCAGAAACCCGGCGAAGTCCGCATGTATAGCTGCGGCCCTACCGTGTATGACTTTGCGCATATTGGAAATTTTCGCACCTTCGTGTTTCAGGACATCCTCCGCCGCTTTTTAAAATCGCGCGGCTTCAAGATCAATCAGGTGATGAATCTCACCGATGTGGACGACCGCATTATCGCCAACGCAACCGCCGCTGGCGTCGGGCTTCGCGAGTACACGGAAAAGTTTGCGCAGGCCTTCTTCGATGATTGCAAGACGCTGAGCATCGAAGCGCCGGAGCACTGGACGCGAGCCACAGACAATATCGATGGCATGGTCACGCTCATCGAACGCTTGCGAGAAAAATCGTTCACCTACGAAAGCGATGGCTCGATTTACTACCGCATCGCGAAATTTCCGGACTACGGCAAGCTTTCCAATATCGATGTAGCGGGCATCCAGGCCGGCGCGCGCGTCGACAACGATCGTTACGAAAAGGAAAGCGCGCGGGATTTCGCTTTATGGAAAGCGCCGAAACCGGGGGAATTCTTCTGGGAATCTAGTATCGGCCCGGGGCGCCCCGGCTGGCACATTGAATGCTCGGCCATGGCCATGACGTATCTCGGCGAAACTCTGGACATCCACACCGGCGGCATTGACCTGGCGTTTCCGCATCACGAAAACGAAATTGCGCAAAGCGAAGCGGCTACCGGCAAGCCGTTCGTTAAATACTGGCTGCACGCGGAGCATTTGCTGGTCGAAGGCGAAAAAATGTCCAAGTCGCTGGGCAATTTTTTTACCCTGCGCGATTTATTTGCGAAGGGCTACAAACCTTCGGCGCTGCGCTTTTCGCTTGCCAGCGTTCCGTATCGCCGCCAGTTGAATTTTACGTTTGACGGATTGCAGCAAGCCGCCAGCTCCGTCGAGCGGCTCAGGAATTTCTCCGACCGCCTCGCGCAAGGTAAATTTCCCGCCGGCACACAGGAGAAGATGGCGGCACGCATCGCGGAGGCCGCCCGGGAATTCGACACCGGCTTGTCCGACGATCTGAATACCGCGCGGGCTCTGGGAGCGGTCTTCGAATTCGTGCGTGAAGCGAACATCGCCATGGACAAAAATGAATTTCGCCAGGGCGATGTCGCCGCAGCGCAGAAGTTCCTGCAGGGCTTCGATCGGATTTTTGCCGTGCTCGTCAACGACGATGCCCAGAAGCTTCAGGCCTTGGGTTACGCTTCGGAAAATGCCGGCACGGAAGATGCCGAAATCGAAAAGCTCGTTGCCGACCGCCAAGCTGCGCGGCAATCCCGCGACTTCGCGGCTTCCGATCGCATCCGCAAAGAACTCGCGGACCGTGGTATAATCCTTGAAGATTCGCGAGACGGCAGTGTCCGCTGGAAACGCAAATGACCATCAATGCCCAATACTTTCCGGATAATTTCTCCCCCGCGGAACTGCGTCCCAACCTCTACGGCGTAGACTAACTACTCCTTCCACCTCCATCGCTGGTGCGATTTAACGGTCGCGCGGCATTCTTTCGTTTGAATCGCTAATAATTTCCTGATTGTTGTTGCCCTCCGGCAAGTCCGTCCTCACCGCTGGCCATTCTTCTTTAAGGAGGAAGAGATGATTACCGCACCCGAAAGCAAAACGAGTTCCGCCGCGAATTCCCAGTCACAGCATGATCTGAAGCTGCCGCAAGTTCTTACGCAACTTCCGGGACCGAACGCGAAGCGCATTCTTGAGCAGGACGCGAAGTACATGTCGCCGTCGTATACGCGCGATTATCCTTTGGTCGCCAAGCGCGGTCGCGGAGGCGTGGTCGAAGACGTGGACGGAAATTATTTTCTGGATTTTGCCGCCGGCATCGCCGTCTGTTCGACGGGACATTGCCATCCGAAAGTTGTCGCGGCCATTCAGGAGCAGGCTGCGGACCTGATTCATATGTCCGGCACAGATTTTTATTACGAGAACATGCCGAGATTTGCCGCGAAGCTTGCTGCTACGGTGCCAGGCGCTGAAGCAAAAAAAGTTTTCTTCACCAATTCAGGGACCGAAGCGATTGAAGGCGCCGTCAAGCTGGCGCGCTACGCGACCAGGCGCGACAAGTTCATCGCCTTCTATGGTTGTTTCCACGGCCGCACCATGGGCTCGCTTTCGTTGACCGCTTCGAAATCCACGCAACGCAAAGGGTTCGGAGCGCTCTTGAGCGGCGTCGAGCATATTCCTTATCCCTACGCGTACCGCTGCGCGCACGGCCACACGGCGCAAACTTGCGGCACGGAAATCCTGGAGCAGCTTGAAGGACAAATCTTCAAACGGCTTTTTGATCCGGAAGAGATCGCGGGAATTATTATCGAGCCGATTCAGGGCGAAGGTGGCTACGTACCGGCGCCGGACTTTTTCCTTCAGGAACTGCAGCGCATTTGCCGTCAGCACGGCATCATGCTGATCGTGGATGAAGTGCAATCCGGCATGGGCCGCACCGGAAAGTGGTGGGCCTGCGAGAATTCCGGAATCGAGCCGGACATTCTCTGCTCGGCCAAGGGCATTGCCAGCGGCATGCCGCTCGGTGCGTTTATCGCCAAGGAAAGCGTGATGAACTGGAAGCCTGGTTCGCATGGCACGACGTTTGGCGGAAATCCGGTGTGCATCGCGGCCGGGCTGGCCACATTTGACCTGATCGAAAGCGAATACCGCGAAAATGCGCGCGAGGTTGGCGACTATATTTTCAAGAAGACCGCCGACTGGACGAACAAGTTCAAGATCGTCGGTGACGTGCGTGGACGCGGGCTCATGATCGGGATAGAAATTGTGCGCGATCAGAAAACCAAAGAACGAGCCGCGGACCTGCGCAATTTCATCGTCGATCGCGCTTTCTACAATGGCTTGTGCATCCTCGGGG
>CAXMLS010000027.1:0-5963 GCA_964194235.1 uncultured bacterium
CAGCGCAGCGCTTCCGAAAAATTCGGCGCGCCGACGGGCATCACCATGAATTCCTGGAAGTCCACGGAGCTGTCGGCGTGCGCGCCACCATTCAGAATGTTCATCATCGGCACGGGCAACAGATTCGCGGAGGAATCCGTGGAATAGCGCGAAAGATATTTATAGAGCGGCTGCTTCAACGCGAGGGAGGCTGCGCGGGCGGCGGCCATGGAGACCGCGAGGATGGCGTTGGCCCCGAGTCGGGATTTCGTGGGTGTGCCGTCGAGCGAAATCATTTTGTGGTCGAGAGCACGCTGATCGGCGGCGTCCAGACCGGTGATGGACCGGGCGATCTCGGCGTTAACATTCGCAACCGCCTTCAGAACGCCTTTGCCCAGATAACGCGATTTATCGCCGTCGCGCAATTCCAGGGCTTCGTGTTCGCCGGTGGAGGCTCCCGAAGGTACGGCGGCGCGTCCGACTGCGCCCGACGTAAGGGCTACGTCGGCTTCCACCGTGGGATTGCCGCGCGAATCGATAATTTGCCGCGCGTGAACTCGGGTAATTTTCGTGGACATTACTGGTCAATTCTCCTGTGATGCGAGTAGTGATTTTACAGAAAAAGATTCAAACGTGGAAACAATAGCGAAGGCAGAAGAGGATCGGTCCCTTCGGTCGGGATGACAGGGTTTTCTCTGACGACAATTTTAAGTTGCTGGTTATGCCGATTCGGGCTCTTCGATCAGCGATTCCTGCCGGACCACGACGACAATTCCAGAGTCCGTAACATGGAAGCGGCGGCGATCGGCTTCCAGGTCATAACCGATCTCCGTATGCTCTGGCAGGCTGACGTGGCGATCAATGATGGCGCGGCGGATGCGCGAGTGCCGGCCGACGTTCACGTGATTGTAGATGATGGAGTCGGAAACTTCCGAGTAACTGTTCACGCGAACGTCCGCGCCCAACACAGATTTGGTTACGCGTCCGCCGGAAACGATGGAGCCGCCGGCGACGATGGAATCGAGACCGACTCCCATGCGGCCGGGATCCGCGAATACAAATTTCGCGGGCGGATACTGGTGAATCCAGGTACGCAGAGGCCACGACGTGTCGTACAGGTTGAAAACCGGGGAGACGCTGACCAGGTCCATGTTCGCTTCGTAGTAGGCGTCCAGCGTTCCGACATCGCGCCAGTACAAGGCATCCTTGCGATTCTCGTCGACGAAGTTGTAGGCGAAGACGCGATGCTTGGAAATAATTTTGGGAAGAATATCCTTGCCGAAGTCGTGGTGCGATTTGGAATCTTCAGAATCGGCAAGCAGAATCGGAATCATCAGGTGGGTGTTGAAAATGTAGATGCCCATGGACGCGCTGCAGTATCCAGCGGCATGCGGGGATTGCTTCGGCGCAGCGGGTTTCTCTTCGAAGCCGACGATGCGCCAGTCCTTGTCCGTTTCGATCACGCCGAACTGGCCGGCGGCTTCCTGCACGGGGATCTGAATCGTAGCGACAGTTACGTCCGCGGCGGAATCGACATGCTGCTTGAGCATGCGGCTGTAATTCATTTTGTAGATGTGGTCGCCGGAAAGAATGAAAACGTATTTGGAGCGCTCGCTGCCGATGGAATAAATGTTCTGGTACACCGCGTCGGCGGTGCCTTGATACCACTGTTGCGAGACACGCATCTGCGGCGGCAGCACTTCGATGTATTCGCCGAGTCCCGCGAGCGGAGACCAGCCAGCACGAATGTGGCGGTTCAGGCTGAGCGCTTTGTACTGCGTAAGGACGAAGACGCGGCGCAAATCGGAATTGATGCAGTTGGAAAGCGTGATGTCGATGATGCGGTACAGCCCGCCAAACGGAACGGCGGGCTTGGCGCGGTCACGAGTGAGCGGCCAGAGACGTTCACCCTGGCCTCCTGCAAGGAGTACTCCGATGGCATCGCGCATTGCGGACATGGACTTGCCCCCCGACGCGTATGTACGAGCGGATGGATTCTAACAGCAACCGCGAGCCAGAGTACAAGGGTGGTTCGGTTTGGGGTCCGTGCTGACGGGCGCAGAATGCGAACGGCTGCGCTTTCGAGCTCTCATTACTTTCTGCTTACTACAGTACTGAGTCCCAAATAAGAGCGGCCAGGAGGAAGAGCGTTCCGCGCAGAAAGATTCCTTGACTTGGAGGCCTCCAATTGATTAGAAGATGCCAACGGCCTCGTGAGACAATCTAGACAGGGCGGCACCGTGTACAGGCGCCGCTAGAAACCAATCCTACCGGATTGGGGGTGAATTTAATTGGCAGAAGTAATTATCCAGGAGAGTGAATCTCTGGAAAATGCCTTGCGCCGTTTCAAGCGCAAAGTGCAACAGGAAGACATCATCAAGGAAATAAAGAAGCACAGCTTCTATATGAAGCCCGGCGAGAAGCGCCGGACCAAAGAAGCGCTTTCGCGGAAGCGACTGCGTAAGAAGCAGCGACGGGAAGCGGATTAACACTTCCCGCAGCTGGCTCGGCGCGGCACTTCCGAGAATTAGGCCCCAGTAGGCAGATGCGTTTGGGTTAGACAGGCTTCACGCTAGCAGGCCCTTGGGATCCAGCCCGGTATCCCCGTATACCGGCACGCCCTCGCAGTGGGATTCTCCACGAAGTCAGGCCTCTCGACGCAAGCTGCTGACCTATCCCCTGACCTCTCTCGGGCTAAGGGGAGCGCCTCATGGAATATCACGATCGGGTCCTGAAGTGTTCGGAGTGCAGCGCCGAGTTTATATTTACCGCCGGCGAACAGATGTTTTTCGCCGACAAAGGTTTTAAGAACGAACCGAAGAGATGCAAAGGCTGCAAGGCCAGACGTTCCGAGGGAGTTGGCGGAGGCGGCGGCCTGCAGATGCGCTCGGAAACGAAAACGAACTGCTCGCAGTGCGGCAAAGAAACTACCGTGCCGTTCCGCCCAACGCAGGGCCGACCAGTATTTTGCCGGGAATGCTTCCAGCAGCGCCGGTCGATGGGCGCGGCGTAATCGATTCTTTTGGCCTATTCGCGGAGGCTAATTCCCGCGAAATACAACACAACCGGGGACAGTGAGCCATCTCTGTCCTCATTATCTAACTCCCACGCACGTCTCGTTCTGCACCGCTACGCTATCCTTATATACCCAACATTTCTGCTGAATGCGCTGCGCGTTCCGGTGTAATTTTCGGAATGACAAGGGTATGATACCCACCTTAAGTCGACCGCGAACCACCGGCCAAACCGGAAGGCCACCTCTTGGTCCACCGCTTTACCATCGGCGTCGAAGAAGAATTCCAGATTATTGATCCGGTAACCTGCGAGCTTCGTTCGCACGTGATGCAGCTGGTGTCCGCGGCTTCGCCTGGCATCGTGGAGCAGGTGAAGCATGAAATGCACCAGTCCATCGTCGAGACGGGGACAAATATTTGCGACAGCGTGCACGAGCTGCGCATCGAAATGCACCGCACGCGAGGCGAATTGGTGGCCGCGGCGGAGCGCGCCGGGCTGCAGGTGGCGGCTGCGGGAACGCATCCTTTTTCCAGCTGGATCGATCAGGTCATCACGCCCGGCGAACGCTACCAGAATATTATTGAAGAGCTGCAGCAATTGGCGCGGTCCCTGCTGATTTTCGGCATGCACGTGCACGTGGCCATGCCGGACAAGCAAACCACCATCGACATGATGAACATGGTGCGTTATTTTTTGCCTCACCTGCTGGCGCTTTCCACCAGTTCTCCGTTCTGGATGGGCCGCAACACCGGGCTGAAATCTTTTCGCACCACGGTGTTTCGCCGTTTTCCGCGCACCGGTGTGCCGGAACAATTCGAATCGTGGAGCGCCTACGAAAACTTCGTGAACCTACTGGTGAAACTGAACTGCATCGACAATGGAAAAAAGATCTGGTGGGATGTGCGGCCGCATCCGACATTCGGCACGCTGGAATTCCGCATGTGCGACGTCACCACAAAAGTGGAAGAAGCCGTGGCCATCGCCGCGCTGACTCAAGCCATCGTGGTCAAACTGCATCGCCTGTACACCCGCAACATCAGCTTCCGCCTGTACCGCCGCGCTTTGATCGAAGAAAATAAATGGCGCGCGGCGCGTTATGGCATCGAAGGCAAGCTCATCGATTTCGGCAAGGAAACCGAAGTGCCAATGCGTGAATTGATTCCGGAGCTGCTGGAGTTTGTGGACGATGTGCTGGACGAACTGGGCAGCCGCAGCGCCGTGGAATACGTGCACACCATCATGAATGAAGGCACCAGCGCCGAGCGGCAACTGCGCGTGTACCGGGAAACCGGAGACCTGAAAGCGGTGGTGCGGCATCTGGTGAACGAGACGCGCGGCGGTGTGACGCAATCCGAGGCGCCCTCGGTCCACGCGGTGAACTGAAAAATTCAACTACGTTCAGCGTTTCTTTTGAAGCCTGCGCCTATTCATGGCAGCTCGAAACCGATGGATACAATAGTAGAGCAAGTTTTTGAAGGAGCAAGGAAATGAAGAAGGTCGGCCTGCTGTGCGGGCGGGAATTCAGCTTTCCGCCGGCGTTCATCGAACGCGTAAAAGTATTGGGCGCAAAAGATGGCGTCACCGCGGAATTTGTAAAACTCGGCGGCACGCGCATGGACGAGAAGGCCAGGTACAACCTGATCGTCGACCGCATTTCGCACGAAGTTGAATATTACCGCGGATATTTAAAACAGGCGGCATTGCAGGGAACGTACGTTATCAACAATCCGTTCTGGTGGACGGCAGACGATAAATATTTTAATTACTCTGTGGCGGCGAAACTGGGTGTGGCGATTCCAAAGACAGTGCTGCTGCCGCAAAAAGGCTATCCCGGCACCGTGGATATCACCTCTGAATCGCTGCACAACCTGGAATACCCCATCCATTGGGACGCGTTGCTCGATTACGTGGGACGTCCAGCAATTCTGAAACCCTATTCCGGCGGCGGCTGGAAACACGTTTATAAAGTTCACACCAAAGAAGAATTGCTGGCCGCGTACGACCAGACCTCGCCGTACTGCATGTCGCTGCAGCAATTTATAAATTTTAAGCAATACGTGCGGTGCTTTACTTTCGGCAAGACGGATATTTTGCCGGTGCACTACGATCCGAAAGACCGGCGCTACCTTGTGGATCACAAATATCTGAGTTCGGAGCTGGGCGAGCGCGTGGTCAAGGATGCGCAAACCATCAACCAGGCGCTGGGCTATGAAATGAACACCATCGAGTTTGCGATTCAAGATGGCGTGCCCTACGCGATTGATTTCCTGAATCCGGCGCCGGATTTCGAGCGCGACCGCATTACGGAATTTTATTTCGAGCAAGTCGTGGAGAAAATGGCTCGCCTGGTAATCGATCGGTGCCTGAATGGGGACGCTTCGAATTCATGGCCGCGATGGGAAGAAATGCTCGATAAGGGTGCGGCCAGTCGATCGTCGGGTCCGGCGGGCTTTACTGGCGCGCCAAAACCGAAAGTGGCGCAGCTTGCCGCGGGACAAAATAATCCCCAACCCGTGAGTTCTGCGCAAACTCCTTCGCCGGTTCCCACACAAAAAAACGCGCAGGTTCCTGCGCAACAAACCGCCGAGCCGGTTCCTGCTGCGCCTCCACCAAGGCCGAAAACAAAATGAACGCCGCTTCGCCGAAGCCGTCGGACACGAATGCTGCGGAATATTGGCACGCGCTGCTGCATCCGGCGATGCAGGAAAAGCCCCGCCTCGCTGACGATTTCGTAAAAAAGCTGCAGGCCGGGAAACTGACCTTTGGCGATCGCATTCATTGCCCTTTCCTGCGTCCCTTTTTTCTTTCTCCGGAAGATGAAAAACGTGTGCGGCCCGTAGCTGAAACGATTGCGGAGCTGGGCGAACGCGTAGCCACGGCAGCGCTGTCGGATAAAAATCTTCTAGCGCAATTTCATCTGCGCCCCGAAGAAGAACGGCTGGCGCGTTTGCCCACGGGATATGGCCGGG
>CAXMLS010000028.1:0-2387 GCA_964194235.1 uncultured bacterium
GGCGAAGCTCTTAAATCCGTGAAAGAACAGCTGCGCGACATTCCGCAGCGCGGCGTGGGTTACGGAATCCTTCGCTATTTGAGCGGAGCTGGCGACCTCTCTTCGCGGCCAGAACCCGCGATGGTTTTCAATTACTACGGACAATTCGATCAGGCGATCGCGGCTTCAAAACTGTTTGGTTTTGCCGATGAATCAAGCGGCCCGTGGCACAGTTCCCGGCAGAGACGCCGCCACGTTCTGGAAATAAACAGCCTGATCATGGATGGCCGGCTTGAATTTGAGTGCGGGTACCTTCCGGCGCTGCACGACGAGAAAACCATCCAACGATTCGCGGATGAATTTTTGCGCGCGCTAAAAGAAGTCATCGCGCATTGCCAGTTGCCGCAAGCCGGCGGCCGCACGCCTTCGGACTTTCCGCTGGCGAAGATCGAACAGGCTTCACTCGATCAGTTGTTGACGGAGCAACGCGACGTAGAAGACATTTACGCGTTGTCGCCGATCCAAACGCTTTTCTTTTCCGCCAATCATGGCGCTGCGCAGCCGGCGTTCGATCAATGGCATTGCACGTTGAACGGAAAATTGCAGGTGGCGGCGTTCGAACGCGCATGGAATGAAACCATTCGTCGGCATACGAGTCTCCGCTCCACGGTGGTCAGCGCCGGATTGCGCGAGCCATTGCAACTGGTGCATCGCGAAGTGCGCCTGCCCTGGACGACGGAGGACTGGCGCAACATTCCGGTCGAACAGCAGCGCGAGCGCTGGGAAGCTTTGATGCAGCAGGACCGCACCGCGCCGTTGAATTTAGCGCAAGCGCCCGCGATGCGCTTCAAGCTCGTTCGTATATCCGAAGATTCCTGGAAATTTCTGTGGAGCGTTCCGGCACTGCTTCTGGACGGCTGGTCGTGGCCTGTGGTTTTTCGCGATGCCAGCCGACTCTACGCAGCCTTTTCGAAAAATACTTCGCCGCAACTGGAACCCGCCCGGCCCTATCGCGATTACCTGGAATGGTTGGTCAAACAAACGGCCGAGGAGTCATCGAAATTCTGGCAGGAGCAGCTGGCAGGCTTCCGCAAACCCACCACGCTGCCGGGCGAAGCTCCGGAGAGTGGCGACGGAGAGCGTTACGCGCAGTATGTAGTTAAACTGTCGGCGGAAACCACCAACGCGCTGCAGACCGCCGCGCGGCGGCTGCAGGTCACGCTCAATACCCTGGTGCAAGGCGCTTGGTCGCTGCTTTTGAGCCGGCAGAGCGGCGAGATGGATGTAGTGTTTGGCGCAGCGTTTTCCGGGCGGCCGACAGACTTGGCTGGCGTGGAATCCATCGTCGGCCCGTTCACAAATAACTTGCCGGTGCGCATCGGCGTAAATGGCGAAGACACGAACGGAGAATTTTTCCGCAAAATCCACCATCGTCTGCTGGAGTTGAGCGCGTTTCAGTTCACTCCGTTGATGGAGATACAACGCAGCAGCGAAGTGCCGTGGCGCTACCGGCTCTTCGACAGCCTGATTGTTTTCCAAAACTACCTGGTCGACGATTCGGCGCGGCGCCTCGGCGGAGATGTGGAGATCGCGGATTTTTCGGGGCCGGTTCATTCCACCTATCCGTTGTTGTTGCTGGCGGAGCCGGGAACCGCGCTGCGCTTAACGCTGATTTACGATCGCAAAAGCGTCTCCCCTAAAATGGTGGAGCGCTGGGGGCGCGATCTGGAAATTATTCTGGAATTGGCGCCGGTGTTTTTCGATAAGCGGGTAGCGGAATTACAGGCATTGCTTTCTCCGCAGGCGCCGCAAATTGCGCAACCCGCGCCAGCTTCGGCAGCGCAATCGCAAAATTTCATGCCGGCGCAAACGGCAATGGAACACAGCATAGCCTCGGTATGGCAGAAAATGTTTGGCCTGGAGCAGGTGAATGTGGAGGCCAATTTCTTTGAGCTTGGCGGACACTCGCTGCTCCTGGTGCAGATGCACAGCCTGCTGCGAGAGACGCTGAACTCCGAATTCCCCATCGTGGCACTGTTCGAGCACCCCACGGTACGAGCGTTGGCGCGGCACCTCAGCGAACCGGTCACTTCGGCAGTCGATACGGGGGAACAGATGAGAGATCGGGCGCAGCGTCAGAAAAAGGCCCTGGCGCAAATGCGTGTTCCGGTAAAGAAGTGATGCCCTGCGCTTACAGCGGAATAGCATTTTAGGGAAGAAAATATCCATCGGGCCGAGAATCGCCCGAAAATTTATACATCCTTCACCTTAAGTCCCGCGCTATCATTAAGTAAGGTCATTTTGAGTGGCCCGAAAGTTGCACTGGATGAATGGGCGAATCCTCGCCTGCTATAGCCTCATCCAAAGACTTACAGGAACCCTTGGGAATGAACGACCAGCCACAAGAC
>CAXMLS010000029.1:0-7288 GCA_964194235.1 uncultured bacterium
ATGTGTATAAGAGACAGATCATGTACAAGTCAAAACCGATCGCCACCATCACGCCGATAACAAAAAGATAAATCGTAAAGTATCCGTGACCCGCGATGCCGTTGAGAAAGCTCGCGAAACCTCCGTGCTGACCAACACCGAAGTTGTTGGCAATGTGATCGAATGCCGACCAAACCAGGCCGGAGGCACCCAGTCCGATAGCAGCCACCTTCGACCGGTTTCGCAATAGCAGCGCGAAGGCCAGGGTGATCCCGGCAAGCGTCGTCCAGATGGCGTGACCTGCAATCAGGCGACCGCCGGTTATTTCCGTGAGCGGCAGCCAGTCCAACTGCGCGGGCCAGCCCCTGTTATGGCGTATATAAGCGTCTTCCACCATTCCAAACCCCGCGCCGGAGGCCGCTGCCAGCAGCATCACATCCGTTATACCGAACGTGCGAGTCGTCGAATTTCTGCTTCGCCATAGTAGGAGTAGAACGGGAGCAATCTTGAACAGCTCTTCTATCGGTGGGACCAGAAAGGCTCTCCCGGGAAAGTGCGGGATGGGATGCGAAAACACGTACGCTAGCGACATCGCAAAACCGCCACGTAAGAACATTGTGGTCAACTGGCGGATGCTGACGGTACGCGTTGCACTACACAGCGCGATAAGCTCTGCCAGGAAGAAGACCGCGGTCAACAATGCGACAATTCCGCCTGTTCCGGTATTTACAAGCATTATTAGCAACCAGATAGCGAGCCAGCCCAAGCCCACGACCTGTCGTCCAGTAATGCGGTGACCGTGCCAGATGACTATTCCCCAGTTCCGAGAAAATTCGCGAAATGTCATAGCTGTCCTTTCCTACGATTTCAGTTGACCACTTTTAATCCTGCCTTGCCGACTACACTCGTGCGTTCGGCCTGCACAAACTCCTGGACTATGCATTCCAGATTTTGCTGCGGGGTAAAGCCCGTCTTCGCAGTGAATGCGCTAAGGTCGAGGAAGGTTTTCGATTGCGGAGGCCGACACTCCCCGGTTCCCGGTTGGGCTCCTGGCCGAATCAGGAAGTCGGCGCGCGTACCAGCATATCGATTGATTGTCTCTATCAAGGCACGCCAAGTACAAAACCCACCCGCCACGTTGTAGGCTCCAGCAACCTTAATATCTAGAGACTGCGCTACGGCACGCCCAAAGTCTTCACCTCCAATAAACGAGGATCCGTATGTCTCCAACCCTTCCTCGGAGTCAAAGATGACCTTGCTGCCAAGCTGGCAGTGCCGGTAAAAGAAGCTTAGGTACTGCTGATCGTGGCGACGCTCCGTAGTGCTAAAGAGCAATGCAGGCCGGAGAGTGATACCAGGCCCTCTTTGCCCTTGCTGTTCCGCTAATCGCAACTGGAACTCGTTCGAAAACTTTCCAGCATCGTACCAACGTTGAATTACTAAGGGCGAGCTCTCCGTCAGGACGCTCTGCGGCCGACCGTAGATTGTAGGGCTGCTGGTATAAATGAATGGACCAGAGCGCCAAGCGCTTATCAGCAGGCTGGTGCCAAGAATATCGTCGCGCAGAACCGGCTCGGCCTCCTGGGTGCGCGGGCACGCTAGATGGATGATCGCACTGGCATTCCGAATCTCACCAGCCAAACGATCAATAGTTGCCAGTTCGCCGATGATGGTTCGACAACCCGGCAGGTCAGCCGGTTTGCGGACCAAAGCCGTCACGTTGATGTTGCGTCGCACCAGCTCAGTAAGGACATAGTGACCCGCGTTACCGCTGGCCCCAGTTAGAAAGATCTCGGTGTCGGACATACAGTCTCCTTGGGAACTGACGAAAGCAAGAAAGTGGCGGACTGATCTTGCGAACGCGCTTGGAAAACTGAGCTGAACCTGTGACCTGATAGGGAATACAGATTGATAGCCGCCTGCGTCTTTGCCGGTGCACCGAAACGATCCCACCCGAGGCCGGTCATCAGTTGTTGTTTCAATTCGGGCAATAATCGTTCGACTGCCAAGCCATTGACCTTGAATCCGGGTGCATATTCGAACGGGTACCCCCACGGCATGTCACCATCCACGTGAACCGGCTCGATTCCGAATGTGGCTGGATTGTTCATGACCGGTGATCCATGAAACAGGGCGAAGCGGTTTAACAAAACCGTTGCGTTTGAGAGGGTCGCCAAGGACCGAATTACAAATTCCACTGAGGCTGTTACTTCCTCCGGAGTATCACCGGGGAAACCGCCGATCAGATTAACGTGAAGGCCGATGCCGGCCCTATCCAGTGCGCGAAAGATGTTATCGATCGCAGTTGCATCGAGCCCTTCCGCGTACTTGTCCATCCGCCTCAACATCCGCGGGGAAATTGATTCCAAGCCAAAGAGCGCTTGGCAACAGCCAGCCTCGTGCATTCGCTGGAAAAGCTCGGAGGTGAACGCAAGTTCCAGTTTGCAGCGACAGGACCAACGTAACTTGAGGCCGCGCTCAATTATTCCGCGCGAGAAATTATCTAGAATTGCCGGGGAGAGTGCCTCATCCGATAGAATTACCGTCCCGTACCCGGCCGCAACCAAGACTTCCAGCCGGTCAAGTACCGCAGAGACCTCGTTCAAAGATGGGCGCGTCGGCTGCTCGAACTTCAGATTCTGGACGCAGAACGTGCAGCGGTCCCAGTAACACCGACGGGGACTGAAGCGAGTCCAGAATAGGGGTTCTTTGGCAAAGGTTGGCACCGGGAGAGGAGCAACGTACATGTTTGAATTGCCGACCCATTGCTGGAACTCGCTCACGTGATGGAAGCGTAAGAAGCCCCGAGGGATCTTTCCATGCGCCAATGCTTGCGCCAGAGCGGGCAGTACCGTGTCGCGTTCGTCTTTGGACTCGATGATGGTGTCGAAGACGGTGTCGAGCGTGCCGGCCGTTCGTAGTTTCGCAAGGTGTGGCGTCAGCGAGAAATTCTCGTATCCATGGTCAGCCAGGCATGCGTGCATCGTTGGTCTTTGCAAGCGAAGGTGCTGGACGGCGATCATCGCGCAAAGCAAATCCTCCGGATAAGTGACATTGACAACGAGAAGGTCTACGTCCTGGGGGAACTCTGTCAGGGAGGTAGCGATGAGTTCGGATAAGAGAGTCTTACGCCGACCGTAATCTACCAGCGCCCGGCTATCATCATAGTTGAGCCTGGCAACCGATACGCCGGTTTCGAAATTAAATTGCAACTCATCCTGGACTCTATTTAGTTCTTCTAGGTGGTTTGCTATCGGTGTAATTGCCTCTAGGTAAGACGACGGTGACTCGTAGGTCGCGGGATCGGAAAGCTTATCTAGAGAATGACCTGCTGCGATCGCGCTACGCCGTAAAGCGTTCCGTTGGAATTTGCGAATGAATCTGCGAACGGTTGTTCGGCCGAAAATGTCGGCCACCATCGGGCTGCAAAGTACCCTCCACCATCGGTAGTTCGAGCTCACCCGAGTTACGCGAAAACCCTCTGCTCCGGCAAGTACGCTCCACCACCCTCCCGGGTCATGAATGACCGTGGGAAAGCGGCCCGGTGCGGTAAAAGCAACGATGTTCAAGGCTGCACACTCTTCTCGCTAGAAACTACTGTCCAAGCGCATTCCAAGCCGTACTTAACAGACTGGTGTACGTTCCCCCAGGCAGCAAGCTGGATGAATCGCTTCTCCGACTCGCTACCCATTTGCACCGGAGGTCATAGCCACCGAAGGGTGAGCGTCCATTAGACCTGTGTCACTCAATCTTAGTTTGACGGCCGGTGGAATCGGCCGGGGGAGAGTAGATGAAAGATCACTGCCGGGAATCCATCCCGAAGGACCACCAGGGGAGTGGATCCGGTACCAATCTTGGCCATTAACCGATTCAATAACGTCGTAAAGAGCTCTCGCTCCGCGAGGCTCGGTTCCCACAATTCGTGAATCCATTGATGGATCCTGGTGAAGGATGCCGCTATTCGAGCTGATATAAAGGAACCCAAGGTTCCCACCCCCCCCGTCTCCTCTCCACCACGGTGGTGGTGGGGCTGCGCCGCCCGGGGGGATGTTGTTGTTCAGGTCACGCAGCAAGGACAGCAAGGGAATGTCAAACGCAGCGGCAAGTAGGGCAAGCAACTTAATGGCTACGACGGCAAGAACGGCACCTCCGAAGATGGCGAGCAATAACAACCATTTTGAGCATCTAAGTTTGCGAATCAGCGCGTTCCCTCGTATGGTAGCAGTCCCGGGAAACGCCAAAATTTCATTTGGAAACGGTTGGATGCTCCTAGTTGCTATTACTTCGCGGCTCATATTCATGGCCACCTCCATTCGAGAACGATCTGGCTAGCCGTTTCTCCGGCTCGCTACCCATTCGAACCGGAGGTCATCGCAGGGAGAGGGTGAGCATCCATTAGACCCAGTTCTTGTAATGTTACTGGACGGGCCGGTCGAAGCACCGGTGGGCGCGTAGATGAAACATCACTACCGGGAATCCATCCCGAAGTACGACCTTGGCCGATTATCCGGTACCAATCTTGGCCGTTCACCGATCGAATATCATCGTAAAGAACCCTCATTCCGCGAGGGTCGTTTACCACAATTCGTGAATCCATTGATGGATCCTGGTGCAGGTCGCCCCTATTCGCGCTGATAAAAAGGAACCCAAGTGGCCGCGGGTCATCTCCCCACCACGGGGGTGGGGGCGCGGAGCCGCCCGGGGGAATGTTGTTGTTCAGGTCACGCAGGACGGACAGCAAGGGAATGCCAAACGCAGCGGCAAGTAACGCGAGTAGCTTAACAACTACGACCGCAACCGCCGCGCCGCCCGCGATGACAAGCAATAGAAACCACCCGGAATGCCGCCGCTCGCGGACCATTGTCCTCAGCGCGCGAGTAGCAGATGCCATGAAGCCAAAAATCTCGCCAAGAAACGCGTCCGCTGTAATTCTCATCCTATTGGCAATCATGACTAACTCCTTCGCTCTTCCGAATCACGCATTGCTGCCGTATTTTTCGGCCAAATCTCCGATGACCGGCACCTTGAATTTTTGTCCTCGATAGGCCTTAAAAATGGCGACAATCCACAAAATGAATTCGACTGGGGACACAACAAAAAGCAAGGTCAGGCCAATCTTGGGCACTGAAATTAAAGTAGTCCCCAACACAGAAAAGGCGATGTTCAAAAAAATGCACTGGAAAGCGTGGAAGCGTACGAATCCATTTTTGTTATAGGGCTCAAACAACAAAAAGCCGATTGCTGGGAGAATGGTTATGTACGCCAATGCGCCGGCCAGGCTATCTGTCAGCCCCGTCGAGACGGCGTCGATGCCCAACGCGAATGGTGATACCTCAGCCGGTTCTAGCGAGACCCCGCAGGAAGAGCAGATGGAAGTGCCCTGGGGCAATGCGAGCTTCGTCCTTGCGTAACCGAATACCGTAGCCGCGATGGTGCTGGTTTGGTCCAGAAACCACGAATATCTCGTCCCCGGCACGATATTGTTGTGCTGCCACACCAGCAGCCATTCCTGATTGCCCTCCAGAAGCCAGGGCTCCTGCGGTAATCCCAAACCGTTGAAGAATGACAGCATCTCCGGATCAAACAAATGATTGGCAGCGCTTTGCTCGACGCTGCGCAGCAAGTAGTGACCAACTCGAGCGGGCACGCTTGCGAGAGCAGTTTCAAACTTAAACTGCTTCGTCGAGCCTACCGTAGACATTTTGTGCATCACCGATTCGGGGCCGAATTGAAAGGCCGGCAAAACGGTGCTCGCGGAATTGAATGCCGCAATGGTCTGTGCGTGAGTCCGCTCGGTGCGGGGAGTCATCCCAGTTTCATATTCGTAGTCAAAGATAATCACTTTGCAGCCCGCCCGCGAACCGGACATGGCATTGCTGAATTCGCCTCCTAAACCAGAATGCAGAAATGCAATGTTATCCGGCCAGGGGGGCATGGAGTCCAACCACAGGAACCCAATGGTTGGAGCAACCTGCTCAAGCGCACTCCGACGGCACTTGGCCTGCCAGGACATATAGGCGAAACACGCCGCTATAAAGATCGTTATAAAAACCCAGAAGTGCCAGTCGGAAGGATAGCGGCTGCTTGCCGCTAGACTAAAAATGGAGATGAAAAACGTATTCATCGATCCGAAGCACCTAATTCAAAGTTCGAATGGTGGTAACAACTCACCTCTGCTTTATGGTGAATGGAATTTGTTTAACGAGACTGTCGCCGATGTAAATCTCCAGACGATATTTGCCAACCGGCCAGCCGTTCGTAGGGCTCGTCATATAGAATCTGCCCTCCTTGAACCCTGACGCCGATTTCTCTGCTATCTGATAATTTGGCGGGGCACCCTCTCCAATGTCTTCGGCGATCCAGACCGACTTGATCGGCACACTAGGATCGACTCCCGCGGTATTCCACACACAGACAATCTTCGGCGTGTCCGTATAAAACTCAGAAGAAGCACCGATGATCTGAAAATTCTCCGTTGAGTCCGTTCCCATCTCTGCGCGCGTTACTCGCGGCCCACCTGTAGCCGAACTTGTTTGTTGGTTGAGGGCTCGGCCCGTGCCAGGTGGCAACGATATTTGTCCGGGTTCAGCGATAGCGGTGACCGGTGCACCCACATGCAATTTATAAGCGGCGATGAAGCATGCGACGATCACCGCTGCGCAGGCGACCGTCGCGGCCACCCTCACCGCCTTTGCTGCGTCACGTTGCACGACGATCGTGTCAGCGGCGTGATCGCCAAGCCGCTGTCTTTTCTGCGAAAGAACAGCAACCAAAAACCCGACGAGATACAATCCAATTCCATCAATCAACCGAAGCAAATTGCGAATCAAAGACTTTCGAAGGTCGATCTTGCTTCCGTCCACGCGGAGGACGCGCAGATTCATGACCAGCTTGCCCAAAGTTGTGTCGAACAAGCCTTCGAATAACCAGTAATAGAGAAACCAGAGAATGCCTACCATCGAAATCGTAAAGAATGCCGCCGTGTCGTGAAGCTCGAAACCGTTCGGCGTAACTCCGCCCCAATGCACCGCTGCCCACATTCCAAGTGGCACCATTAAGATGGCGGTGGCGATTGAATCCAACAATGTGGCGATTGCTCGATCACCCATTCCGGCAAGAGCAACACCAGCGGCAAATGGCTGATCTTCCGCTTTCAGCGCACCCGCCGTGGTCGCCGCGATTGGAGGAATCAGTTCCGACGCCGTTGGCGCTGGCGAAACGCGAGCAGCTGCAGGCACGGTAGTTGCTGAGCCGAGCGAACTGCTCGCGAATGTTGCGGAAGGTACAGACATAGCGGCACCGCATTTAG
>CAXMLS010000030.1:0-1730 GCA_964194235.1 uncultured bacterium
ATGTGTATAAGAGACAGGGTCAATACTGTTTCCAGCAACTTCCGATTTCGGTCCGATAGTTATTCTCATTGTGAAATTGTTTTAACCACTCAACGGAGCTCCTACCGAAAACTGTAGCAACTTTGCAAAACAGGGACGTTTTTACTTTGCATTACTCGAAACAACAGAGGTGGCCCAAACGAATTCGGCGAACGTAACCTACGAAAAAGGCTAAATTCATTGCGATTCAATCGAAAGTACCAGGTGCTTTAGTTTTTCCGCATAGAACGGAACGACTATTGCTCAGTAATTAGAGCAGCCGCTACGATGCTTACAGCATCTTAGTGATTGGCGGTACAAACTCGACGGAGAGATCGAGGCTATCCATGGTCACCGTAAAATCAAGCCAGAAGATTTTCACCGATTCGGAAGTGGCGACGCTGACCGGAATCTGCGTCGATCACCTGCACAACTTCGCAAAAAGCCGGCATCTCGGTTTTATCGCGCGCGCTGCGGAAGCGGCCAGTATCAGCGCTGACCAGTGGCTTTTTACGCTGTCCGACCTGATGGTGTTGGTGACTTTGTTTCCAAAGTGCACGCACTAGCCCGCAAGAAAGCACAAAGACCCTCAACGAATTTGGCTCCCGGTTCACTGGGAGCCTTTTGTTTTTGAGGCCACAACGGCGGGCTATTCCCGCATCTCATCCCTTGTCGTTGCTAACAGGATGTTGTCAGGGGTAAGCTCGCTGAGTGAAGTGTTTTACTCAAGCGCGAAATATGAAAGCCCTCAGCGTAATCGTCCTGACTGCCTCTACCTTCGCCCTAATGTTCTCAATTCAAGATAGTTACGCCCAAACAGCGGGCACCTCTCCCGCAAGTTCGGCCGCCAAGAAAGATCCTGAAGCAGCAGCTCCCGCCCGCCTTTCCCACGGCAAGAAACTTGTACTGAAAGATGGCAATTTCCAACTGGTGCGCATTTACGAACGTAAAGGCGAACGGGTGCGGTATTTCAGCGTCGAGCGCGGCGATTGGGAAGAAATTCCTGCGGCCATGGTGGATTGGGACGCCACCGCCAAGGCGGAGGTCGATGACACCAAAGCTGCCGAGGCTTTGGTCAAACGCGTGGAAGCCCAGGAGCAGTCGCACAAAATAATCAGCGTGGTGGACGTCGACGCCAGCTTGCCCGTCGGCCAGGGAGCGTTTCTACCCACCGGCGAAGGAATGTTCGTGGTGGCCGGCAAATCGGTAACGCGGCTTGAGCAGGTCGGGTCGCAAATGAGAACGGACAAAAAAAATGTAATTGGGCAGGTGATTTCCCCCATCCCGATCATTCCCAGCAAGCACAACATCGAAATTCCCGGCGCCAGAGCCAGGACCCGGGTAGCCACGGTCATAGGTCCGCCGGAATTTTACCTGCGGGAGCCTGCGCCTGATCTGGATAATCCCACCTCCGTTCAGCACAGCAGCCGTGGAGGTATAGAAGGCCCGGAGGTTGAGCTGGTGCGCGCGACGGTCAAAGGTAACAAGCGACGCCTGGAAACAATACGCAGCCTGATGGGGCAGGAACTTTCCCCCGACGTAAGAACTATCGCCATTCAGCGGTGGGAAGTTGCCAGGGATGTATATCGTTTCACCATCAGTGAACCGTTGCCGCCCGGCGAATATGCGCTGGCGGAAATTCTTCCCGGCGGATTGAACCTCTTTGTGTGGGATTTTGGAGTGGACAGCGCTGCAACGCAGAAGCAGTAGAC
>CAXMLS010000031.1:0-2123 GCA_964194235.1 uncultured bacterium
CTCCCGGCTTCCTGGTAGTACTGCTCAATCGATTTTGGCAACGAAAGATGAATCACTGCGCGCACGGCGGGTTTGTTGATGCCTAGTCCAAACGCAATCGTTCCCACCAGCACGCGCACTTCATCGGTCATCCAACGCTCCTGATTTTTCCTGCGTGTGGCGTTGTCCAATTTCGCGTGATAGCCGATGGCCGCGATCCCATTTTCTTTAAGGAATTCCACCGTTTCCTCGACACGTGTAATGGTGGGCGCGTAGATAATGATGTTGCTCTCCGCATATTCCCGGACCGCCTTCAGCAGTAGCTCAGGTTGCGTTTTGGAACTACACTCCTTCACGTAATAGCGCAAATTGGGACGTTGGAAGCTGGCGATGTATTTGTCCGCATCGCGCATTTGCAATTGTTCAACGATGTCATGGCGCACCTGTCGCGTGGCGCTGGCCGTGAATGCGGCAATAGGATGATCTGGAAAGTGTGCGCGCAGGGAATGCAGCTGTCGGTATTCCGGACGAAACTCGTGTCCCCATTCCGAGATACAGTGCGCTTCATCGATCACAAAAAAAGAAACCGGCACCTGATGCAGCCAGTGCAGTACGTCCACGCGCGCCAGTCGCTCCGGGGAAAGATACAACAAGCGGTATTTTCCAGTTATCGCAGCACGCGATATCTCTGACTGTTGCGACGCGTTCTGAGAACTGTTTAAAACGGCGGCGGGAATTCCCATCTGATCGAGCTGCGCTACCTGGTCCTGCATCAAGGCGATCAGCGGCGATACCACAATCGCCGTGCGTTCGGGCATCATCGCCGACGGCAACTGATAGCACAGCGACTTGCCACCCCCGGTCGGCATGACCACACAAACATCGCGGCTCGCCAGCACACTGTTTACGACTTTTTCCTGTAACGGCCGAAATGACGAATAGCCCCAATAGCGTTGCAGTACGTTACGAAGATCTAGCTTGGAAGTTAGGTGTGAAACCATGCCTGAGTATGAGTATACGGCGAGCAGTGACAGCATCGAGGCTGTCACAAGTTGATTGACTAAGTTTGCGTTCAACCAGCCTTCAGGATCTTGCCAATCCTTTTCTGTAAGCCAGGTTCATGTCGGCGCCAAAGCGTTTGCGAAACCACAAAAAAGGCAGGAGGGCCATCGGAGCCATGTCGTCTGCGGAAAGCCATACTCGCTCGTCAACACCTCGCAAAGAGCGGATTTATGTGCCGAGATTTAATTGTCCTTCGCGAAAATGCGTCCAGCTAGACACTAAATCATTGTTCTCTACGATCCATTTGCGTTCGTCCGGCACTTCCGCCGGTTGAACGGATTGTCCCGTTAGGTCCAGATATAGTGCTCGTGCAACATCTAGCTGATTCTGGGCGACAAATAGACGAAACGTTGCGCCCATTCGTGGATTCACGTCCAGCAATTTGTACTGACCATCGCGAGCGTCATACCGATACCCCCTATCCACCGGCCCGGTATAGTCGACCGCTCTCATCAATAGAATCGTCTGCGCTGTCACCACTTGATTCTTCGCACAAATTCCCAGTGAGGTACTTCCGCGATGCGCCGGGAACTGACGAAGTTTTCGACCCGTCGCGCCGAACAAGCACTCCGCGTTAGAATTGAAGTAGCCGTTGAACATCCAGATCGTGTCATCGGCGCCTGGGATGTACTCCTGGAAAATTAACCGAGGAATCCCAGTTTCCGCATTCAAATCGTAAATATCCAGTAACTCCTTGCCGCTGGCAGCAATGGCGACTCGCACGCAGCGCCCTCGCCGTTGTAAGAACTCACCGTGTTCACCCTTCACGACTACGGGAAACTTCGTGGTTTCCGTGAATCTCATCGCGTCTCTACGCGAATTCGGTAATGCCGTCTCTGGCGAGGGAATACCAAGCTCCTTACAGAGATCGGCGGTCTGTTTTTTGCTGGAAAAAGTTCGGACTACTCCCGCCGACGGGGTTGCGAAAAGAAAGTACTTCTCAAGAAATCCGGCGTTTTCAGCAACGAAAAGTGCAGTTACATCGGAGGTGGCGATTAAGATCGGTCGTGTCCCAATTCCCTTTGCGAGATCTAGCAGGAACAAAACCGAGTCCGCGTTAGAGGCTCGCGAAAAATTCCAGC
>CAXMLS010000032.1:0-12447 GCA_964194235.1 uncultured bacterium
AGATGTGTATAAGAGACAGATATTACATCCTTGCGTACTGGCAGAATGTCAACGAAACGATCAACTATCGGCGTTTTTTTACCATCACGGATCTGGTGGGCATGCGCGTCGAAGATTCACTGGTGTTCGATGCTACGCACACCTTGATACTGCGGCTGATTTCGCGGGGCGCGGTTGCAGGCGTGCGCGTCGATCACATTGACGGATTACGCGACCCGGTGGCTTACCTGAAGCGGTTGCAAGAACGCCTGGCGGTTGAAGAAGCGTTGCGGCCCGGCGAAGAAGCATACGTGCTGGTCGAAAAGATACTGGAGCGCAACGAGGATTTACCATCAGACTGGCCCGTTGCGGGCACAACTGGATATGACTACCTGAATGTCGCGAACCGCGTAATGGTGCATCCCGAGGGCGCGAAAGAAATTGAAAACATTTACTCGGAATTTATCGGCCGGAAGATGAAATTTGAGGACGTGCTGTACCAGAAAAAGAAACTGGTGATGGGCACTATCCTTGGCGTGGAGATGCGTTCGCTGGGACGCCAGTTGGGTGAATTGGCTGCGCAGGCGCGATATGCGCGCGATTTACCGCGGCAAGAACTAACAGAAGCGCTTATTGAAACGACTGCGTGCTTTTCCGTGTATCGAACGTACATCAGAAACCTTGATCTACCGGGGGAAGCCACTACACTCCTGGAAGAAGCTTTAGCACAAGCGCGTCTTCGGAAGCCCACTCTGAATCCGCAGTGTTTCGACTTTCTGCGCGACGTCTTGTTGCTCTTGAACCCCCCCCACGATTTGCCCAACCACCGCGAAGCGAGACTCGGTTTTGTTCTGCGCTGGCAGCAATTCACGGGACCGATTGTTGCTAAAGGCCTGGAAGACACGGCGCTCTACGTGTACCAGCCATTATTGTCCTTAAACGAAGTGGGCGGCGATCCGCAACCTGCCGGCATCTTTTCTGAAGAGTTTTATGCGTTCATCGCACGGCGCAAGAAACTATGGGCGCATTCCATGAATGCCAGTTCTACCCATGACACCAAGCGCGCCGAGGATGTGCGCGCACGAATCAGCGTGCTCTCGGAGATGCCTGGCCAATGGGGAAATAGTTTGAAGAATTGGGCGGGATTCAATGAAAAGCTTAAGGTAAACGTAAACGGCAAGATGGTGCCGGATCGCAACGAAGAATACTTTCTGTACCAGACGCTTCTGGGAATGTGGCCATTGGAGCAAAGCGAACGTCCTGATGTTTTGAAGAGATTGCAGTCTTACGCGATTAAAGCTACGCGCGAAGCTATGGTGCACACGCGCTGGACGCGGCCCAACCTGGCGCATGAAGAGGGGCTGACGACTTTTGTTGCAGCGATACTTGACAATGAAAAAAGTGGTGTATTTCTCGAGGACTTTCGTTCGTTTCATCGGCAAACAGCGTTTTACGGGATGTTGAATAGCCTGAGTCAAACACTGCTTAAAATGACCGCTCCTGGCGTGCCGGATTTTTATCAGGGATCGGAGTTATGGGATTTGCGACTGGTGGATCCGGACAATCGGGGCACCATTGATTTTGCGCGCCGCGTAACGCTTCTGGAAGCGCTCAAACGGGCCGGCGCCAATGGATCTGTGGAATATGCTGAAGAATTGCGGACAAACTGGACGGATGGACGAATCAAGTTGTATTTGATCTGGAAGGCTCTGGTTTTTCGACAACAGCAAAGTGAGTTATTTTCCAATGGAGATTTTCAGCCCACGGAGATTATTGGCCAACGAGCGGAGAATGTAACGGCGTTCTTTCGCACCTCAAAAAAGAATAGCGCTCTGATTATCGCCCCGAAATGGCTGGTCGCATCCGGTCTGGATCAAGGTGCGGAAGCGCAGCACGGGTTCTGGGGAGAAACGAAGATTGCGCTGTCGAACGGAATTAGTTCGTCGTGGCAAAATGTTTTCACGGGAGAAACCATAGAAGTGCAGAGCGCTGGTAACAAACAATATATTTCCGTAGCGGCTGCCGTGCAACACTTCCCGGTAGCTTTACTAACTTTCGAACCACTGCACTAAATCCATTTCACGATTCCGTCCGAATGTTTGTCGGTTTGACCATTCGGTCTTTGCTCTTCGTTGCTTCCACTCCATCTATCGTCAAAGCGGAAGGCCGCTGCGAATCACCGTTCATTACGGAATACTTCAACTCGCGAGGCGTCGGCGGCCTTCTTGCTCGCGTCGACCTTTCGAAGTTCTGGATTTATTGGCCTTTTCCGACTGCTGCACGCTGCGTTTGAGGGCTTCCATCATGTCGATAACCGGTGCGCGACCAGTTTTGGGTTCTTCGATAACGGTTCTGCCTTTTTGCTTGGCGGCGATAAGCGCCTTCAGATTTTCCTGGAAAGTGTCGTGATACTTTCGCGGGTCGAAATCTTCTGAGAGCGTTTCCACCAACTGCTCGGCCAATTTAACTTCTTGCGGCTTCAGCGTAATGTTCTCGTCAAGCTTTCCGTAGCCTTCCACGTGTCGAATTTCATTATCGAAAAACATGGTGTGAATGGTCAGTCCGTGTTCACGCGGACGAATAAAGACCGTGTACTCGCGCTGGTGCATAGTGACGGTGGCGATGGCGACGCGTTGTTTGTCTTCGAGAGCCTTTAAGAGCAAAGCGTAGGGCTTCTCGTTGTCTTTTTCCGGCAAGGCGAAATAGGAGGAATCAAAGTAGATAGGGTCGATTTGCTCCTCCTTGACGAAAGCCACGATTTCCATAGTGCGGCCGGAGCGCGGGGTAATTTTCTTCAGCTCATCATCTTCCACAAGGACGTATTGACTGTCGTCGTGTTCATAACCGCGGACGACCTCGGAGCGCTCCACACTGCGGTCACAGGTCACGCAAAACAACGGCTGGCGCAAGCGAGTTTTACATTCCTTATGAATCTGATGAAGATTCATGCGCTCGCTCCGCGCGGCGGTAAACAGGCGGATCGGAATTGTCAGCAAGCCAAAACTAAGTGCACCCTTCCAGACAGAATGGACCATTTATTTATTCTCCGGCCGGGATTGTACTACCCTCACGGGCGGTGAATAAATACTGTAAAGTCCCGGTGGAAGACTAGGTGGAATGAACGGAGGATTACAACGCCGCGCAGATGCGATTTGTGCCGAATTTCTATGAAAAAACTCGCCGCGTATCAAAAGAAACGCCAATTCAGTAAGACGCCAGAGCCCCCAGGCAGCGTAAGCCATAGCGGACGGGCGCTGTTCGTGATCCAGAAGCACGCGGCCACGCGCCTGCATTACGACCTGCGATTGGAAGTGGGCGGAGTGATGAAATCGTGGGCCGTTCCCAAAGGCCCGTCGCTGAATCCGGCGGATAAGCGACTAGCGGTTCAGGTTGAGGACCATCCCATGGAATACAACACGTTTGAAGGGGTAATACCGAAAGGGCAATACGGCGGTGGCGAAGTGATCGTGTGGGATAACGGGACCTATGAGCTGGAAGGCAGCCTCAATGCGAACGCGCAATTAGCACGCGGAGAGTTGAAATTTATTTTGCATGGGAAGAAAGTGCGCGGAAGTTTTGTCCTGGTGCAACTAAGGAATGCAAAAGAGAAAAAGGAATGGCTGCTGATTAAGCATCGGGACGAAGCGGCCAACGCCGGGTGGGACGCGGAAGAACATGAGCAGTCGATTGTCTCCGGCCGAACGCTGGAAGATGTGAGGTTGGGACGCGAAGCTCGGGCTCCGCTCGAAAAAACAAAGCTTGCTTCCCTTCCGGGTGCGCGAAAGGCGCCGATGTCACGAGGAATACCGCTCACCCTGGCTACGCTAAGCGACAAGCCATTCTCCAATCCGGATTGGCTTTTCGAAGTGAAATGGGATGGAGTGCGCGGAATTTCGTACGTTGCAAAAGGAAACGTCGAGCTGCGGTCGCGAGCTGGAAGAGATATTTCCCTTGAGTATCCCGAGGTGGGGGACCTGGCGCACCAGCTGGATGCCGGGGAGGCCATCGTTGACGGCGAGATCGTGGCGCTGGACGCAGGTGGACGAAGCCATTTCCAAAAATTGCAGAATCGGTCGGGGGTGCGCAATCCGCCGCAGACGCTGCTCGACTCCATCCCGGCCACTTACTACGCCTTTGACCTCCTTTATTGCGATGGCTACGACTTGCGAAACACGCCGCTGGACAAACGGAAGGAGTTGCTAAAGAGAATACTTCGGCCTAATGCGAACATACGTTATTCGGAACATGAGGTAGAAAAAGGCAAAGAGTTGTACGAAGCCGCGCGGAAAGAGGGCCTAGAAGGAATCGTCGGAAAGAAAAGAGACAGCGCGTATGTAGGCGATAGGACTGCGTTGTGGCTAAAATTCAAGATCGTCGATGAACTGGATGCCGTGGTTTGTGGCTGGACCACGCCGCGCCGTAGCCGTGAGTATTTTGGAGCGCTGGTGCTGGGACTTTACGAGGCGGGGCAACTCGAATTCATCGGCAGCGCGGGAACGGGGTTCAATCATGCTACGCAGAAAGCCGTCTACCAACAACTGCAGAAACTGCGGCAGCCAAAGAGCGCGTTCAGCAAGCCTCCAAAATTGAAGGAAGCCATCGAATGGGTGGAGCCGCGCCTGGTTGCTCGCGTTAAGTACGGCAACTGGACGGACGGAAAACGGTTGCGCGCTCCAGTGTTTATTTCACTGCGTACGGATATATCTCCTGAGAAATGCACAGCCCAGGCGGCGCAGCGCAAGGAGAAGAAAGTTACAGACACTCGGGAGACGAAGCTCCCGAAGAACGAAGCGACGAATACGGCCTACGCCGCCAAAACGCAAAAAGTGTTAAAAAAACGAGTGCCAGCGATAAAAGCACCTCCTGGGCCCTCAACTGATCTCCAGACAACGCGCGGCGATATGCCCGGCTCGAATCGCCGACCAACGCCTGGTGAAATGCGCACTTCACTTCGGTCTTCGCGTTCCGCGAAAAGCGGCAATGCTGTGATTCGCGACGACATCGAACGCGAGCTTCGCAGCGGATCAGCGGAAACACTGAATGTGGAAGTGGACGGGAAAGTCCTGCGGCTAACGCATTTGAACAAAGTGTATTTTCCCGAGAGCGGCATTAGGAAACGGGATTTGCTGGCCTATTACTTTCGAGTGGGCGAGCTGATGCTTCCCTTTCTGAAGGATCGGCCGATGGTTTTGCGGCGCTATCCCAATGGAATTCGCGAGAAGGCATTTTTTCAGAAAGAGGCGCCGGAATCGGTACCTGACTGGATTGCCCGCGCCACGGTGTTCTCCGAGGAACGCGGCAGCGAAATGGCTTACGTCATGGCAAATGATCTGGCGTCTCTTTTGTACCTGACGAACCTCGGCTGCATCGACCACAACCCGTGGTCCAGCCGTTCAGAAACGCAGGATCGTCCGGATTACGTGTTCTTCGATTTAGACCCCACGCCGGGAACGCCTTTTGCGACAGTACTGCGCATTGCGCGAACGATTTACGAAATTTTGCACTCGATACGGCTCACGTGCTTTCTGAAGACCTCGGGCGCTTCAGGCTTCCATATTTTCATACCGCTTAGGACGCACTACAGCTACGAGCAGACACGCGGATTTGCGGAACTGGTGGGACGGATCGCAGCGGAGGAACTGCCCGGACTAATTACTTTTGAACGCATAGTGAGAAAACGGCCACGCGGGAAAGTATTGATGGACGCGTTGCAAAATGCGCGGGGCAAGCCCCTGGCTGCGGTGTATTCCGCGCGAGCTTATCCAAACGCTCCGGTATCCACGCCGGTGACCGCGGAGGAATTGAAAGGAGATTTATCTTTTTCACCCGATCGCTGGAATGTAAATTCCGTGGAGAAACGATTGAAAAAGGTTGGGAATTTGTGGGGCAACTTCTGGGACAAAAGACAGTCGCTATCGGAAGCGCTAGAACTGCTGAACCGGAGAATTTCTGGTCGAAAATCTAACCTCGGATAAATATGGCATTTTCCGAGACGTAATGCTCAAGCGGGACTGCGAACGAGATTGACGGCCCAAAAAAAACTGATGCTACGATTGGGTCCCGCTTTTGGGGGTGGAGCTTTTTCACCCTCGGGTCCGAAGTAAGTACCACCCTTCAGCAGCACCTCCAAAGCATTGATCAGATCGCGGGCCGCACGAGACTTGAACACGAAACCACGTGCGCCAGTTTCTTGCACGGACTCAGCCAGGCTTCTCGATTCGTGCATGGTGAAAATTAGAATGGGTGGGCAACTTTTGCTTTTGGTCAGTTGGCGCGCTGCTTCCAGGCCACTCATTACCGGCATGGTTATGTCCATGATGATGGCGTCGGGTTGGAGGTCGTTTGCGAGCTTAATTGCTTCCTGACCGTTCATGGCTTCCCCGCAAATCTGCCAGTCCGGGCGCGCGCTCAGTATGGTCCGAATCCCCTGTCGCACCACTTCATGGTCGTCAACAATAAGAATTCTAACTGGCATAAAACAACCTCCGTATGCCGCGATCTCGGGGAAAGATCTGAGAATTTATAACGAAACTATAATGACTTCTGGCCCAAAAATCCTGACCTGAACGCGCACCGACTTATCCCTATTAGAATTTATATACAGGAATCCAGTTAGTTGCAAGTATCGTGCCCCGCTATAGCTAATAGCGCACATTGCCATCGAGCGAGAGGTGTGCGGGTGGCGGCTATCGGTGGAAACTCGCCCGATTTAATGAAAAGCCTGTAAACGATCACGTGACGAATTACTGGAATGACCGGGGAGGCGAGTCACAAGGCTTTTCGAGGCAAGGTGATTTGACGGGCGTATAGCTGGGCGACACGGTCAAGCGAGTCGATTTCGCTAACCGATTTGTCAGCGCGTAGGCGCAAGATGCGGGGAAACCTGAGTGCGTAACCACTTTCGTGGCGCTGCGATTTCTGGATGTTGTTGAAGGCGACTTCCATGACGACGGTTGGCTCAACGAGCCGACGAGCGCCGAGGTCCTCTGTAGTGTGCTGCAGAAAATACTCGGTGCCGGTTTTGAGTTCCGCGTCGGTGAGGCCGGAATAGGCTTTGCCGATGGTAAGCAACTGGTTCCCGTCGCGCACGGAGAAGGTGTAATCGGAAAGTAGCCCATGGCGCTTGCCGTGGCCGTATTCCACAGCGGTAACCACAACATCGAGGGTCGCAAATGGCTCCTTGAGTTTGACCCAGGACCTGCCGCGTCGACCGGGCGTGTATAGCGACTGGGGAAGTTTGACGACGACTCCCTCATGCCCAGCAGCGAGCGAGTCGCGAAATGCTTTTTCGATGGCCTCTGTGGAGTCACAACGTATCGCTATAGCACTGTAGATCGCAGAAGTTCTGCCGGAAGGCAGAATTTTCTCGAGACGCGCACGGCGTTCGGCGAGCGGTTCGTCTAGGAGCAAATCCCCATTCTGGTAGAGCAGGTCAAAGGCCGCGAATCGCACTGGGATTTCCTGCTGCAGGTATAGATCCAACTGTTTTCTACCGAGGCGTTTTTGCAATTCAGTGAAAGGCAACGGGCTTGAACCATGCCAGGCAAGAATTTCGCCGTCCAAGATGAGGTCGCCCGGCAGATTGGCGAATGAACTTGTGAGCTCCGGGAATTCGGCGACTTCATCCAGCGTGCGAGAAAAGACTTTCACCCCCGCGGCGCTTTTATGGACCTGCGCCCGAATGCCATCGTACTTTTCTTCTACTAACACCGAGCCACGATCATCGGGAAGAATCTCCCCCGCAGTTTCAACCGGTGTCGCCAGCATGAAACTGATCGGGTGGAACAAGCGCATACGCACGGAAGCCAGATCATCTGCTGCGGCGAACGCGAGAGTCTCGGCGATATCGCCAGTAAGCATGTTGGCGCGACGAACGGCATCCAGCGGGCGATCGAAGGCCTTAGCGATAGCCTCTTCAACGAGGCTTTCTTTTAAGCCGATGCGCAAATCGCCGGTCATGATTTTGATGAGGTATTTCACTTCTCCGGGCGTCATTTGCTCGAATAATGTTTTTACAAGGGCGGTTTTTTGTGCGGCGGTGCGCAGATTGGGGAGTTGATCGAAGAGGCGCGCGACTCGTTGCAGAGATACGTCCGCAGTCGAAACATCTGCAGTATCGGGACGCTTCAGCAGGAGATGCTCAGCCATGTCGCCCACGTCGCCATGTACCCGATAAGTTTTACCGAGATCGGCGGCTTCCGCACCGGAGAGCTGTACGACGAGTTTCGCGAGCTGCGAGCCGCCAACGCCAAGGACGCGCTCATCGCGATGCGAAAATGGGCGGCCAGTTAAGAAGATTGCCGCCTGCGCGGCGTCTTCGACCGAAAGACCTTTAAACATATCGCTGACGAGCGCCACCTTAATTGATTTTCTGGTGGTGGCAGCGACAGCGTCACACGTTTTTACGAATCGGCGCATGTTCTTAAATGTCGATCTCGGTCTTGCATTGTGCCGACAGAAATTGCGGTACGGCCTAATCCCCGTGCGCGCTGACCCGGGTTACTTCGAAGGGCTGGCATTGCGCACACCAAAAGGAAGTACGCGCATCGAAGCCCTGCTTGCGAGAACTGATGGCGGTGCCGCAGCGACGGCACGGTTCGCCGGTTCGGCGATAAACCCACAGACGTTCGGAGGGATTCGAGCGGCCCGTTGTGCGGCGCATCCCGAAGTACGTGACGATGCCGTCCCCCGATGTTTCCGTGACATTAACGAGCATGAATTTGCGCGCATGAGCAACGATGCACTGGAGCTCATCGTGCGTAAGCGAATTGACCTGCCGGAACGGGTTTACACCGCACGCAAAACAAACTTCGGACTTGTAAACGTTGCCGATGCCGGAAAGTAAGGATTGTGCTAGCAGGCTAACGCCGATTTCGAGGTCCGGTCGAGAACGCAAACGAGAAACAGCTTCCGTCTCGTCAAACTCGGAGGCAAGCAGTGACGGACCGACAGAAATAAAACCTTCCCGGCGCGATAGGCTTTCGGCAGTATGGAATTCAGCGATGGGAACTTTGAAGGCGACGGCAAGGATTTTTGGCGTAGCGATGACCACGCGCATGTCCCAGCGCTTGCGCTTCCACGTTTCGCCGGGGCGATAGATGTGCCAACTGCCACTCATCAGCATGTGGGTAAGGAGGATCAGATCGCCGGAGAAATACATGAGTTGCCATTTGCCGCGTGCTTCCACTTTTTCAACGGTGCGGCCGACAACGCCGGAGTCAACGTCAACGCGGGTAAGATGCGGCAAAACGGATTCGAATGAAGTGACCGTATGGCCGCCCAGCGCAAGATTTAACGTCCGCGCGGCGCGGTAGATTGTGTCGCCTTCAGGCATTTCAGGCGCTTTCCTGAATGTCGGAAGAATCTTCGTCTTCGATTTCGGAAGATTCGGCGGGCGGGACGACCAACGGCCTGGTGCGACGCATTTGATAGCCGAGCACGGTGTTTACAAAGCCGGCGTCTTCAAGATAAGACGAGAGGAAATGTTCACGCGCGGGAGCTTCGTTAATGGCACCGATGAGAAGACCTTGCCGGCGACTTTGCCTGCGGATCGCCAAGTCCGCGAACTCTCTCGCGAGCTCACGCGCGAACTGACTTTTTTCCGGCTCGGACTCCGGGAGAAATACGAGAATGGCAGGATTGCGGCGGCGCACAAATGCGGCGAGTTGGCCATTGATAAGGATGACCGCGGCGCCGCTGGTACGGGCCATGGAGTGATGCGCGGACGGCTCATCGGATTCGCCCGCGATTTTCGGCCACGGCAGTAACGTGCCATATGGATTTGCGGGATCGGTAGCGGCAAGGTGAAGTACTTCAGGCGAGGAAGGATCCATGCGAAGACTGCGCAGCATATCCACGGCAGCAGGCATGGCGAATTGGGCCGCACCTAAACCGGCGACGAACATTCCCCGGCGTACCCAGCCGCTATCTTCCATGGTTTTCAGAGCGGGATAGATCGTGTTGTAACCACCGGGAATATTTTCGGCGATGGCCGTTTCGCGCATCACGATGCCATGGCGCAGCAGAAGCTGCTGGGCGAAATTGGCGCTCCATTGCGTGGGCGTAAAGGCGACGGTGATGCGCTGGCGCAACAGAGACCAGCGTCCGTGCGTTTGCCCGCTGGACGTTCGCGAACGGAGATGGCGGAGATAACCAGGAGACCCGGGGCGTTCGTCCGCGGAGAATTCCTGCTTACGCTTACGGTCATCCGGACGCAACAAATTGCGAAGCGGATAAAAAGTGTCGTTGGTGATGCGACCGGACCAGACCAGTTCCCAAAGAGCATCGACAGTATCTCCGGGAAAGCCACCGCCGCAAGCAGCGTGAATTTCGGAGAAAAAAGATGCGCCCTGACGCGAAAGGAACTCGGTAATTTTGTCGCGCCGCTCGATGTTGATACTTTCCGTGGCTACGGGCGGGGGCGATGCCTCGGGCAATTGCAGCAGCGGCAAGGATGCCGTCAAGTACAGCGCGATACGACCGTTGCGATCACCGACTTGTTCAGCGCCAAGCCAGGTAACTTCCCCGGCGGCCATAAGTGCATCGAGATTGCTGGGATGATAATCGGCGATCCGGGCAGGGAGTATTTCACTTTCAAGCTCGGACGCCAGAATGGCCGCGCCCTGCATGGCTTCGACGGCGTCCAGTAAAGCGTCCAGACCGCGACGCGGAACGGTTACACCTTGCCAACGCGTGGAAAAGCGGACGAAGGTGGATTGCTCCACGGGTTCGATTTCGCGACGCAAACGCGCGAGGCTCTTCCTGCGGATCTGACGCAAAACGTCCGGATCGCACCACTCGCGGTGATGACCATTGGGCCGAAATTCACCTTCGAGCAATTTCCCCTGGGAATTTAAATTCCGAAGAAGAGTCTCGATGACAGGCGGCTGCAATTGATAGCGCGCCGCGATATCGACGGCAGTGAAGGGACCATGGGTTCGCGCATAGCGGCGCACAATTTCGAGGAGCGGGTCGGTGGTGGATTCGAGGAACGCTTCGGCAACGCCGGGCGGCAGCGGCGTTCCCAACGCGTCGCGGTAGCGGCCGGAGTATTCGACGGGGATGGTGCGCGATTCGCCGGCGATTCGAACGCGCACTGCGCGGCGACTGGCGATTAACTCGGCGGCTGTGGCGGCGACTTCTGGAGTCACAGAGCGCGCGAAGATTTCGGCTTCGGAAAGATCGCCAAGCTTCAAGAGCAGGTCGTGCACACCATCAGAGTGTCGCGCCTGATAGTCCGGCTCCACGGCCTGGAGTTTTGCTTCCACTTCGTCAAGCGCGGCGAGGTCAAGCAATTCGCGCAGATCGCTGTCGCCGAGCAATTCCTCCAACTGCGATTGATCGATGGATAACGCTTGAGCGCGGCGCTCGGCCAGCGGAGCATCGCCTTCGTAAATGTAATTGGCAATGTAGGAGAAAAGCAGCGAGGCCGCGAACGGCGAAGGCTTGTCAGACTCAACGCGAGTCAGGCGAATCTCGCCACGCTGAATTTTACCCAAGAGCCCAGCCGCGGCCGGCAGATCGAAAACGTCGCCAATACATTCTCGATAGGTTTCGAGCAGTATCGGAAAGGACGAGTAACGGGAAGCGACGGCGAGCAAATCGGCGGCGCGTTTGCGTTGCTGCCACAACGGTGCGCGCATCCCGGGACGACGCTTAGGCAATAAGAGAGCGCGGGAAGCAGCTTCGCGGAATTTCGCGGCGAAGAGTGACGTAGAGCCAAGCTGACGCAGAACCAGATCTTTCAGCTCCGATGGCGCGAGCACAAAATCTTCAATTTCAAGTGACGCGTCACTGTCAGGCAAGCGAAGCACGAAACCGTTGTCAGACCACATGGACTCAACTTCGATGCCTCGCTCCGCGCGTAATTTGGCTGTGACGGCAATGCACCACGGGGCGTGCACACGACTGCCGAAGGGCGTCAGGATGCAGATGCGGCGATCGCCAAGTTCGTCGCGGCAGATTTCCATAATGACATCTTCATCGCTGGGAACGCGCGAGGTGGCACTGACTTGTTCTTCCAGATAGCGCAGGAGATTTTCGGCGGCGTTAACGTCAAGGCTGTGCTCCTCAACGAGTTTTGCAAATGCCACAGAGCGCGGAAGGGCCAGTAATTCACGGCTCATGCGACCGATTTTTTCGCCGAATTCCGCGGGGCGACCCACAGTATCGCCGTGCCAGAACGGCATCTTTCCCGGCTCCCCGGGCGCGGGAGTTACAAGGACGCGATCATGAGAAATATTCTCAATACGCCAGGTTGAGGCTCCGAGAATGATGGTGTCACCGGCGCGGCTTTCAAAAACCATCTCTTCGTCCAATTCGCCGACACGCGCACCTTTTGTGGCACCGGCCAGAAAGACACCGTACAAACCACGGTCCGGGATCGTGCCGCCGTTGATTATGGAAACCTGACGCGCGCCCTGGCGGGTAGTCAGTTTGTTGGCGAGGCGATCCCACGTTAGCCGCGGG
>CAXMLS010000033.1:0-2004 GCA_964194235.1 uncultured bacterium
CCGGCGACCTGCCGCATGGCCTTGATCTGCGCGTTGCCGCCGACGCGGCTAACGGAGATGCCGACGTTAATCGCGGGACGAATGCCAGCGTTGAAGAGATCGGCTTCCAGATAAATCTGGCCGTCGGTAATGGAAATAACGTTGGTCGGAATGTAGGCGGAAACGTCTCCAGCCTGCGTTTCGATTACCGGCAAGGACGTTAGCGAACCGGCGCCGAGTTTATCGTTGAGCTTCGCGGCGCGTTCCAGCAGGCGGCTGTGGAGATAAAACACGTCGCCGGGGAAGGCTTCGCGACCGGGCGGGCGGCGCAGCAGCAAAGAAATTTCGCGGTAGGCTTGCGCGTGCTTGGAAAGATCGTCGTAAAAAGTTACGGCGTGGCGCTTGTTATCGCGAAAGTATTCGCCCATGGCGCACGCGGCGTAGGGTGCGATGTATTGCAATGATGCAGGTTCAGACGCAGTGGAAGCCACGACGATGGTGTAATCCATGGCGCCGGCGTCGGTCAAAGTTTTCACAACCTGCGCAATCGTGGACCGCTTCTGGCCAATGCCGCAGTAAATGCAAATTACGTCGCCACCTTTTTGATTGATGATGGTGTCGAGAATCACGGCGGTCTTGCCGGTCTGACGGTCGCCGATGATTAATTCGCGCTGGCCGCGGCCGATGGGGATCATCGCATCAATGGCCTTGATTCCGGTCTGCAACGGTTCGCGGACGGGCTGGCGATCGAGCACGCCGGGAGCAATTCTTTCGAGAGGATTGCGCTGATTGGAAGTGATCGGGCCTTTGCCGTCGATGGGTTCGCCGAGGGGATTGACCACGCGGCCCACCAAAGCTTCGCCAACCGGCACAGACATAATGGTGTTGGTGCGCTTGACGACGTCGCCTTCCTGCAACTCGCTGGATTCACCGAGCAGCACGACGCCGACTTCTTCTTCCTCAAGGTTCAGGGCGATACCGAAGACGTTGTGCGGGAATGCGAGCATTTCGCCGGCCATAACTTTTTCCAGGCCGTGCACGCGCGCGATACCGTCGCCGACGCTGATGACCGCGCCGACTTCGTCGACGGAAACGGTCTGTTCGTAATTTTCAATCTGCTCGCGCAGAATCTTGCTGATTTCATCTGCCTTGATATTGGCCATTCCTGCTCCTAATCCCGATTGAACCGGCGTGGTTCAAGTTGTTTTCGCGCCCTTTGTTTCGAAACCTGTTGAGTACGATTTACTACCGTGATGATCGCGCCCGCAAACTTATTCTTCCGCCAGACGCGCGCGCATTTCCGTCAGACGGCTGCGCAAAGAACCGTCGTAAATAGTATCTCCGACACGAGCCACCGCTCCACCCAGAAGCGCGGGATCCAGCGAATATTTCGGCTCGATCTTTTTCCCCGTGAGGCGGCTCAGGGTTTTCGCGAGTTCCGCTTTTTGCACGGCATTCAACTCCACCGCCGAGGATACTTCCGCTTCGGCAAATCCCTGGCGCTGGCGGATCACCTGATGGAACGCGGCGATAATTTCCGGCAGCATGTGAAAACGCTGATGATCGGCGATCACGAAAAGGAAATTCCGAATGATTTTGCCGGCGCCCTGCCGCGTAGTAATTTTTTCAATCACGCCGTGCTTTGCTTCCGTGCTTACCGCCGGGCTGGAAAGAAAATTGCGAAGCTCGGCGGATTCCGCGAAGACTTCGCCGAAATCGGCAAGCTGGTGGAAAGCGGATTGCGGAGCACCCTGCGCGACCGCGATGTCGGCCAACGCGTTGGCGTACTGGATGCCGGCTGATTTCAATTGGGCCGCCCGTCGAGGCTTTTAACGAAATTATTGATCAGCGATTCCTGCGCGGCGGGCGTGAGTTGCTGCGCAAGCAGCGATTCCGCGCCAGTGATAGCGAGATTGGCGGCCAGGGCCTTCAGTTCGAGGCGTGCGGCGCGCTCGGCAGCTTGCACTTCGGCTTTTCCGGCGGCGTCGATTTTTTGTGCGTCGCTTAAGGTGAGATTGCGAATGC
>CAXMLS010000034.1:0-8979 GCA_964194235.1 uncultured bacterium
CCCAGGTTCGCAGTTGGGCCTGCCTGCCGTAGGCAGGTTAGGAACCTGGGTCTTCGAACACTCGTGACACGCGATAAATCCAAAATAGCAATCGCCCCGCGGCGCGAAGTCCGGAGGCGATTGCAAATTGAAGCAGCTAGCGTTTATCGCTCAGCAGTGGAGCTAACGTTTAGGGCTTGACCGCTGGCGGAGTTGTGGCCTTGGGCGTGGCCGGCTGAGTCGCGGCCGGCTTTGCCGCAGGCTTCGGAGTAGTCGCTGCGCCGCCCTTGGACGGGTAGGCCTGATCGTACAGCTTGATAATGTCCTGGGTCACGTCGATCTGATTGGAGGCATAAAGAATCGGCGTGTTCTGCGCGGAAGAATCCAGAATGGCCACGTAGCCGTTTTCGCGAGCGTAGCGATCGAGAACATCAATCATTTTGCGGCCGATCTTATCGATCACATCGCCCTGAGAAGCATTGACGTCTTCCTGATACTCGTCCTGTTTGCGCTGCAGTTGGCGCGCGAGCAGCTCACCCTGACGAGTCAACCGGGTTTGTTCTTCCTGGCTTAACTTGCCGTCGCTGGCCGACAGACGCTGACGCAAGTCGGCGATCTGCTTGTTTAAATTTTCTAGCTCGGTCTGGCGCGACGCAAACTGCGTCTGCAATTCCGCGGATGCCACTTTCCCTTCCGCGGTAGTTACGATGGCTTGGCGGACGTTTATGACGCCGATCTTTCCGGTCGCACCGGAAGCCGCCGGAGCGGTTCCCTGCGCGCGGATTGCTGACGTGCCGAGTAAGCAGGCGCCGGCAAATATCGCGGTGTAAAATGTCTTTCTCAAATTCACTTTTTTCTCCTTATGATTTGCCCCGATCGATGGGGGCTTCAACCTGCGCCAACTATCCGTTGGCGAAACCTATGCGCGCCAAGCGCTTCTTTAGACGCGGTCCAAACCTCGAAGTATAGCCGAGGCCCTTTGCCAGCCGCAATCGTAAACGCCTGCTGAGCGCGGATGCTGCCAATTCCAGATCAAGGCAGCGGCAACAATATAACGCGATTATTGGCCTGATCGGCGATGACCGCCAAGTTCGTTAAGGGATGGATGGCGGCGGCAAACTGCGACGAGCCACCAATTCCCAGTGTCGCCTTGGTCCGAAACGTCTGCGAATCCACGATGGAAATCGTGTTACTGAGCGCGTTCACGGTAAGAATTGTGCCGGTTTCGAAATTGTACGCCAAGGACGTCGGATTGATGCCCACTTTGATTCCCTGCGTGGCGCCGCTATCCGGATTAAATGCCGTGATCAAGTTTCCCTGGCTCGACGTGGCGTAGAAGTTTGCTGTTGCGGGATCGAACACCACGCCGGTGGGAGTGGCCTGAATAGCCGTCAAAGACGCCGAAGTATTTTTAATGGGGGTCGTACCGCCGATGTCCACCACGTCCAAAGCGCCGAATGGCGGAGACGAACCATTCAGCATGAGCGAGGTTACAACCGCCATGCCGCGGTTGTTGGTGCCGCGATCCGGATCGATGGCCACGGCGATGGGATTCTGATTTACGGCCACGCTGGAAACCGTGGCTGCACCCGCGGGAGACGCCAACAGCGGCGAAAGATTAATGGTGGAGACAGTGTTCGAACCGGTGTTGACAACCACGGCGATTCCGGTTTCCTGATCGATGGCGACTCCGCTGGGCTGGCTGCCAACCGTCACCGCTGCGGTAGCCTGCGCGTTGGTGTCAAGATTCAAAATGGAAGCGGTGCCCGCGCTGTTGTTGGTGACCACCGCGAAACCGAAACGCGGAATGACCGCGACGCCGGTTGGATTCCCAGCGGCTCCGATGCGGTTCGTCAGGGTGCCAAAAGTGCTGTCGGGCTTCAAGCTGATGATGGAAACGTCGGCGCAACCGGTATCGGCAACTACGGCGACGTTGCGCTGATCATCGATGGCGACAGCTCCCGGCGCGGCATTGGTTCCAGAGCACGCCGGGACCGGAACCGATTCAAGAACGGTGAAGTCCGTGACGTTGGACTCCACACCCCCGCTGCTGACCACGTCGAGACCGAAGCGCCGCGGCACAGTAAGGAAAGAAGTGGGAATAGTGACATCGATTTCGCGGGCACTGACAAACTGCACGCTGCCGGGGCCAGCCGGCAATGCCTGGCCATCCAGCCGCACCTGCGAATTGGCATCGAAGCCCGAACCCAAAATCCGGACGCCGGAAACCGCAGCAGTGGCGCTGCCACTGGTGATCAACACGGACTGCGGCAACAGCGCTCCGGGAATCGCGGGAGTAATCACCTGCTCGATGTGCACGGGCTTAATAAATTGGCTGATGTGAAATAAGCTCAGGTTGTCGCTGCCGGAATTTGCGACCAATGCAAGATTCGAATCCGGGTCGACCTGTAGAGCGCCGGGCAGCTTCAGATTGACGGTCGCGCCATTGCTGGTGAACGTAAGCGTCTTCAAACCCGTGCCCAGAGTGTGAACAATCGCGAGCCGCTCGAGGAGCACAGGATCAAGCAAAGAAACTTCATTCAACACCGGGTTGAAAGACAGCGCAGTATTTGTGAACGGCTGAAACGCCACATCCGCGGCGCCGGATTCGGAAGGCACGCCCGCGCCGACAGCGCCGGTGGCCTCAGAAAATAATGAAATGAATTTGAAGGATTGATCCAGCGAGCTGATGAACGTGATTTGCGAAGAGTTCGCATTGGGATCGGCGAGCACGGCGGTGCGCGTGATCGGATTGATAGCGATGCCCTGAATAGTGGGCGTCAACGAATACGTGAGGAACGCCAGGCCGAAGGTAAGAGTCCCGGGACTGGCGGTTGTGCTGGTGGTCGTGTCGTTTGCGGCAGTTTGAGAATACGTGAAGGTGAAGGCGTCAATTACGCCGGTCACGCTAAAACTGCCGTCAAAAATGGTTCCACCCGTTCCCGCAGGTAAACCACTGATTAAAACCGTGCCGGGATTCCCGGGATTCAGATTATGTGCCGTGGAAGTAGTCACCGTGACCACGTTGGAAGTTCGTGTGGCGCTCTTGATGGGGACCCGCGTCTGCGCGGCAACATGTTGTAGGTCGACAACCGAGAGATTACCGCCACCGCCTGGCGTTACGTAGGCGAGGTCGATGCGCGGCTCAAGCGCAACTTGTGGATTTGCCCCCGTGTTGAGCGTGACGGAAGCGATCGGACAATACACCGGAGCCGAGGCGGGAGGCTGCCCCGGCAAACAGATTGAAGAAGACTGCGCAGGATCCAGATTCACGATGAAGCCCACGTTCGTGGAAGCAAACGCGACCAACCCGCGATGCGTCAACGAATCGACTCCGACGGCGTAAGGAAACGGCGCGGCGGAAGGAGGAGTTGTCGGTGCAGTGGACGGAATCAAAGTACTGAGATCGATTTTGCCGAGAGGCGTGGCCGACGGCGTCTGACCGGGAGCAGGAACCTGGAAAATCCAGAGACTTCGATCGGCATAATTCGCGACAGCCGCGATGTGCAATGCTTCATCGACGGCGACGCCGGTGGGGACGCTGCCTGGTGCGGTAGAGAGCGGAATACTCCCCGTAGGAATTGCGGAACCGAGCAGCACCGGTGTGCCGGTATGCACGTCAACATATTGAATGGAGCTCGTTCCGGCTTCAGCCACCACTGCGACTCCGAGTACGCTGTCGAGCGCGATGGCGCTGGGTGCGGCGCCGGTTCCTAACGGAAGCAAGGTCGGTGTCGCGTCCGGCTTGTTGGTGTTCGCGTAATCGGGTACCACCGCCACATTCGTGTAGGCAGTGCTGGGCGTAGCGTTGGTGTTGGTAACGCTGATCGGATAAAGCCCCGACAGGCCATTCAGGTTAGGCAGCGTGACGTCCAGTCGTCGCGGCGTCGAGACGTTGGGGCTGGTGGGATCTGAAATGATAGGCAGCGTCCCGCCATTGAAACTTGCCGACACCGACGGGTGATCCGGAGGGCCATAGTAACCGCCATCGATGGTCACCGACGGACCGGCGGGGAGTATCTGAGAATTTTCCGGAAGGCTGTCGGGATTTGACACGACGACAGAGGGACGCACGGGCACCACGTTCACGGTAAAGTTTCCGCCGACAACCTGGGTGACCGGACTGGCCGGGTTAGTGCTGGAAATGGAAACTTGAAAGGAACCGGCGACCGCGAGTTGCTCGGCATTAAGCCGAACACGAGCGCCGATGGAAGCGGCCGAAGAGGTGGGAGAAAAAATAACCTTTATTTGCGCGGGCGCTATCGCGTAGGGTCCCACGACCACGCTGACGCCGCTGGAGGTGAGATTGTTCGCGTCCAGGAAAATGTCCTGGATCACACCGCCTTGCGGAGCTGTGGCGGGAGAAACATTTTTGAAGCTGATGGGACCAGCCTGCACGATGGTAATGGTCGCGGAGCCGAAGCGGCTGAGGTCCTGCTTCGAAATGGCCACAACCGTAACCGTAGCCGTAGTCGGCAGAGTAGCGGGCGCGGTATAAAGACCGTTCGCGTCGATGGAACCGCAACCTGGAGAGCAACTCGCAGCAGTGGGCGAAATGGCGCTGGTCGATGCTACCTGCTCCAGCAGCCAGGTCACATCATTGGGCACCGTGTCGGTGGTCAGTGTGGCGGTGAATTGCAAACTCGAGCCGGTGGCGACGGTAGCAGTTTTCGGATTTACGCTGACCAGAATTCCGGAATCGAGCGTGATGGCGCTCATACCCGTCTGCTTTTTGTCCGCATTGGAAGTAGCGATGATCGAAATAGTCGGCGGTGGATTCGGAACCTTGGCGGGAGCCGTAAACGTGACGGTGGTGCTCTGCTGATTGGAAAGGGCGCCTTCGGCGGAAGTGCAGGCCACGGGTGCCGAAGTGGTGGGAGTGGTTGCCCCGGCAGCAGTCGTTGAAGTCGTAAAAGTGCAGGACCACGTTACCGAAACGTCGGTTGCACCGGTGACAATAGCGGTAAGCGTGACTGCCTGGTTGACCACCAGCGAGCCACCAGACGGACTTACGGAAACTCGTACCACGTTGCCTTTGGCGCCACCACCGCCACAGCCGCTTAATAGCAGGCAAGCCGCTGCGGCAGCCAGCCCAAGTATTTGAACGATGTTCGCTGCCTTGATTCGCACTGTCTCCCCCAAAACCTCGTCGCGAGTTTCTCGCGAGGCGCACGTCAGAGCCCCCAGGAGCCCTGTTTCATGCCCTGGCAATTTTAAAAAACTACCGACCTAAAACGTCCGGCTAACCGTAAACCGGAAAGTACGCAAAGGCTCGAAATAGTTCAAGCGCCCCGGATTGTTGATGAACTGATTCAGGGTCGGCGCGAACTGAAATCTATAAAAGTCTTTCAGCAAAGGATTGTTTGCAATCGCGTCGATGCTGCTTTGCTCGATGAAATCCTGCGGCGCGGTAATTTGCGAGTGCAGTCTATTGAGATTGAAAGCGTAGAAGATACGAAAGGGCGCTTGAATAATAGGTAGCTGAACGACGAGCTCCGCGCCGGTTGACGCGCGCACCCGGAAATTCGTGCCCTGCGCGACCCGAAGCTGCCGCTGCAGCCCGGTCTGCGATTGCGCATTCGGAAATTGCGAAAGCAGATTGGCGAAACCGGTGGGATCCAGTTTCAAAGCGTCTTTGCGAAGAATGCCCACGGTTCCCACGTCCATAAAAAGTCCCGCGGTGACGGGACCGGCGATAGGAATGCGATATTCGAAATTTCCGAAGGATTGCAAATCGCCGCCGGGAAAGGTGATGGTGTAACCAAGCACCGGCACACTCAGGAAACGTTGCAGCGGCGTGCCGTTGCTGCTCAAGGTGGTGGGATCCGTATAAACGAATTGTTGCCGCGTGGCTGTGGGAATAAACGTAACCGGCGAAATGGACCGGATATCGAATCCGCGAATGTCGTTGTCGCCGCCCATATAGAAGCGGCTGAAAGGCGGAACTTCTTTGCCGGCATACCCGGTGATGTACGCCGCGGTAGCGTGAAAGCCCAGCACGTTGCGCCTCTTGTTGATGGGCCGGTACATTTTGAAATCGAAGACGTTGGAAATGCTGTTGACGTTGCCGCCCAGAGGTCCGCCGGAAAATCCCAGAGAATAAAAATAGCTTTTGCCGGAAGTGGGATTCTGCGGATTGCTGATGGTGTTGTAGGTAATGCTGGGCGTAATGCTGCTGGAGATGATGCCGTTCAGCGCGCTGGGTCCGGCAACGCTCCGGAATTGCACCTGCTCAAAGAGCAGTTTTGACGCGTCGTTGAAAGCTGTGATGTTGGTTCGCGTGAGGCCGTAGGAAGCGGATACGCGGGTGAACGCTCTCCGTTTCAGCGGATAGCTGGCGAAAACCGTGAAGCCGGTACTGTCCTGATTGTAATTCTGAATAAATTGCGGATTGATGCTGACATTCTGGCCGGTGAACAGCGCTTGCTGCCGGGCCTGATCAAACTTGTAACGGCTGGAGAAAATCGTGAACCCGGTGGAGATGGGCCGGTCGAAAAGATACGGCTCCGTAAAACCAAATTGTAAGCTGCGTTGGAGATTGCCGAACTGCGCGGAAAACGTCAGCGTCTCACCAAGGCCGAGGAAGTTATTGGTCTGATAAGTGAGGCCGATGAAGCTTCCCGAAAGGCCGCTGACGCCGCCCTGCAAACCGATCGACTGTTTGCCCTTTTCCTTCAGCTTCAGGTTGATGTCGACAGTACCTTCCTTGGTGTTGCGCTTCAACTCCGCGGCTTTGTCCGCCTCGATGCGGTCGAAGTAGTCGAGCTGGTTGAGGCGAAGAATGCTCAATTCCCAGGCGCGCTTATTGAAGAGCTGGCCTTCATCGATTAGCAATTCGCGGCGAATCACCTTGTCGCGCGTGGTGGTATTCCCGGTAAAGTCGATGCGGCGAACGTAATACTGTTTTTCTTCGTTAAATTTCAACGTCAAATTGATGATTTTCTTCTCTTCATCCAGGATCGATTCCGGCTCCGCGGTAAAGTCGATGAAACCGTATTCGCCATAGGCGTTTTTATAGTTCTCTATTGCTTTGCGCACTTTACCGGTGGCGAAGATATCGCCTTCTTTCAATGGAAAAATCGCTTTAAGCGCTTCGACTTTCAGTGACAGCGCTTTGTCGGGATCGGCGCTGATAATTTTCAGCGTTCCCATGTGGTACCGTTCGTTTTCTTCGATGGGAATGGTGATGTTGACGGCTTTCCCGACGCCGTGTGCGGTGAAAGGCAGCGGCACTCCCAGCTTATAAGAAGGAGTATCGATGTTTTCAAGAACGGGATCTTTTACCAGCACCTTAAAGTAGCCGTTGTCCTGATACATCCCGCGAACGCCGACTTCCAGATCTTCGTTCAACTTGTCGCGGTCATAAGTTTTTGACAGCACCGCGATTTCCGTGAGGTACAGCGGAATCGAATAAGGACGGTCGTGGCGCATGGCGCGAATCAGCTTGCGGTCGCTGAACGCGTGATTCCCGGTGAACTTGATGTGGCCAACCTTGACCTTGGGGCCTTCCTCGATTTTAAAAACGAGGATGACGGCGTTGCTGGAGGCGATGCGTTCGTATTCTGGAATAACTTTGGCGAACTGGCGGCCGTGTTCGCCGAGCAGCTCGCGCAAGACAACTTCCGCTTTTTTGATGCGCGTGGGATCGAACTGGCTTTCCACCGTGAGCCCGACCTTGCGTTCCTTGAAGCGGTCCAGGATGTCCGACTCCGAAACCGAGTGGATGCCGTCGTAGCGAATCCGCCGAATCACCGGACGTTCTTTCACATCGAAGATCACGATTTTAGAACTGGCGCGATCGGGCGAATCTTCGACGCGCAACTTCACATCCTCAAAAAATTGCGTGTTCCAGAGCGCCTGAAAATCGTGGCGCAGTGTTTCTTCGTTGTAGGGATCGCCTTCGCGGCTGAAGATGCGGGCTTTTAACGTGTCGCTGCGGATTCTGCGGTTGCCAAGAAACTCGATGCGTTCGATTACGCCGGGCGCTGGTGTGGGAGCCGCGGCAGGCGCTGACGCGCGTTGCATCGAAGAAGAAGGAATGGAGCGGGAAGGAGCTGCGGAACCCGACTGCGACGGCGCGGACGATGCCGGGGACACATCTGCAACGGGAATATTTTGCGTGGCCGCGGGTGAAGTCAGCGCGAATAAAAGCACCAGCATCGCGATGCTGTAAACCCGGCCCGTCAAAACCCCGTGAAGAAAACAGACTTTACTTTGAGCGGCCATTGATGCGATCAAGGCCGCGCCCCCAAACCCAAGATGTTATCTCCTGCCAGACCAGGTGTGGGCCAGCTACGCGCCGAACAGTTGCGGTCGCCTGAACGGTCAACCGCCTTGCAGCAACGCGTTTGGTGTCAGATTCGTTAGTGAACGACCGGGGTTGCCTCACCAACCGGCCGGAATGAGAGACCTTCCCCGGCGACGTAAATCTGCAACGTCGCAGGCCTCTGGATACCACCCTGAATCAGGGCCTCGGAAAGCGGGTCTTCCACATACTTCTGGAGAGCCCGACGCAGCGGACGCGCACCGTAACTGCGATCCGCGCACGTTTTCTCGAGAATCCACTGCCGTGCTTCCGGTGATACCACGATTTGCACTTGCCGGTGAATCAGAGTGTCATTCAACTGGCCTACGAGCAAGTCGATAATGCGGAGCAAATCATCGTCGCCGAGCGGATTGAAGATGATGACTTCATCCAGGCGGTTGAGGAACTCCGGATTGAAAGCGCGCTTCACTTCGTTCATCACCAATTCTTCCATGGACTTCTGACCCGCTTCATCGGCGCCGGACTGGAAGCCGATGGAGGTGCGCCGTTGCAGATGCCGCGCGCCAAGATTGGAAGTCATGATGATGATGGTGTTGCGGAAGTCCACGGTGTTGCCGAGGCCGTCCGTCAACTGTCCGTCTTCAAACACCTGCAACAATATATTCAAGACGTCCGGATGAGCTTTTTCAATTTCGTCGAGCAGAATAACCGAATACCTGTCTCTTATACACATC